>NZ_ASSB01000307.1:0-2381 GCF_000520755.1 Paenibacillus sp. 1-18 | reverse complement strand
ACCGGGAACGATTGTAAACGGAAAGCTGGCGGTGAATTACTTAATATCGCCATACGCTCAATATTGGGCCAGTGATTCCGTGCCGTTTTATGATGGCGAGATTAAAGAGCAGGACATAGAGGAACCGGAGGACTTGTTGAAGGCTACGCGGAAGGCTCTTGCCGAACAGGAAAATGTAACGCTGGAGGTAACTGTATCAACGGCAGACTTGTTTAAAATTGATAACTCGGAACCGGAGCCGCATTTGGGTGATGCTGTAATGTGTATTGATCCGGCGATGGACATGAACAAACTCAAAGCTCGAATTACAGAGCTTACAGAGTATCCGTATAGCCGTAACAAACACAGCGAGCCTACTATATCCAATGTCAATTTACGAGACTATGCGGACATTATTTCCGACCTGGAGCGGAATAAAAACATTATCAATAATTTGTTTTCCAATGGTAAGATCCGGACGGAGGTTTTTGAATCCTTTGCAAAGCAGGCCGTGAGTGACATTGATAATTCCAAAACAGAAATCAAGTACGATCAACGGGGCATCGTCTTGCAGGATCAAAGCAACGCACTGAACCAGGTTATTATGACTTCGAACGGAGTTTCTTAACCACCGATGGAGGTAAAACAGCAAGAACGGCTATTACAGCGCGCGGGGTAGTAGCCGAGCAGATTGTCGGGCAACTTGGTAACTTTGTATCCTTAGTAATTGGTAGTGGCAATAACGTAACCAAAATTAATACGAACGGAATCAGTGCAGGGAATGACGATTATACTATTGCGCCGTTCCGAGTAGACATGCAGGGAAACGTAGTTGCCAGGTCAATCAAGCTTACAGGCCAAATTGATAATTCAGAAATGAATGCTTCAGATATTAGGGCTAGTACAGTTAATGCAAGTACAATACGAGGAAGCAAACTAATTGGTAATGAAATAGAGGGCGGTATTATTACAGGGACCTTATTCCGTACAGCCAAAGAGGGTAGGCGTATAGAGATAAACTCTAATGGTCTTACTGCTTATAACTCACGCGGTGGAGAAGCTGTTTCATTAGGGCAGTACAATGACGGAGGCGGCTTATTGTTTATGGATGATGGATCGCCAAGAGGGAGTGTCTACGGAGATAGAGAAGGATTTCATTTAGGTAACATGGGACCTATTATCATTCGATCAGTTGATGATGCTACTTATTTAAAAGGTCCTGTGGATTTTTCCGAAGCATTTGTGAGTGGACTTGCTTTAGAGGTAGGGAACATTGAGGGACTCGAAAAAACACTCAGGGGTTTTCGTGATGATATTGCTGAAATGCGTGGTGATTTGTTCAATGGTTTGATTGTTAATGCAACATTCGACCCGGTTCTAGGAATCTAAAATTGTTCAGCCGAGGAAAAGCTGTGGCTACAGTTAATATTCCTGCTGGTGGAAGCTCTATCAGTTCGACAACATAATGTTTACTGCACCTCCTACCGAAGCAGTTGAAGTTGATTTAGCTAAATATAAGACTGAACTAGAAGAAATAAATAAAGCTATAGCTTCCCTTAAATAAAATCCGTAGTTATCCAGCAACAAACAAATTATATACTGTATACACAAAAGCCCTCTTAAACAGAGGGCTTTTACTTTTATAAAAGGGAATTAGTATTAGACTGCCTTCAATAATAGAAACAACCTATGTCTTAATACGTCTATTGAATAGGAACGCAAATTTCGCAATAATGATTATTAATAAGTTCAACTGTATATCGCTCCAAGATAGGTCTGGTTTCATCTAATCTGAACCTTTGTTTTTTTAACTCCAAAAATATTTCAGCCCAAGCCTTTTGAACAGCTTCTGCTGTATGATGTATCTTAAGGACAGCGTATCTTCCTCCACTAATGTTACTCAGGCTTACTTCATCAACATTAACACAGTAATCATCAGGGAGAACCAAACATGCATCGTAGCGACAATTTTCCGGCTTCACAAATGCAGGATTATCTTGGGCAATACCAAGGATAATAGACGTATTATTAAATAAATTATTCGATTTAACCCAACATTTAAATTTCTCCATTAGTTGTGAATTTGCAATTCCATAAGGACCAATCTGTCTCATGTATGCAATTCTACAAGACGGTATTTTTTCAATTTCAGCCTTCATATTTTTCTTCTCTTTCTTTTTAAAGTACATCGATGTCTGAAACCATCATATAATGCTTTAAAATTAGAAACAAATCAATTTTTAAAATAGTCAAATTGGCGCCTAGTACCCACCGTTCTTTATTTCTAAGAAGGCTTGGTAAATAATTGTTTTATAGGCTTTGTTACTTGATTCAGTTGACTAACCCCTTTTCATTATTTTATCGTCTTGGGATTCGGAAAAGAGTTTAGATTTATGTCCATT
>NZ_ASSB01000306.1:0-4262 GCF_000520755.1 Paenibacillus sp. 1-18 | reverse complement strand
TCGCCGCCTTCCTCGCTTCTCCGGACAGCCGCTGGGGGCAGTTTGAGTTTAGAGTAAGTAAGCAGTGCTTTAGGTAGATGTAAATAAATTCCTTATTTATCCCGATATAATACATATAATACACGCAATGATTTGTCAAAAAGGCGGGGGATCTAGTTAGTGGTTTTAATGGGTTTTATAGCTGTACTTTTTATTATATTTTTTTCACTTTGGATATCAGCTAGGCGCAACGAAAGAGCACCTAAAGTAATTCGTCAGGCAGTAGTTCTTGATAAACGTGTTAGGTTAGAGAATGATTCACCTTCAGAAGATTATTTTTTTACTTGTGAGTATGAAGACGGGGAAAGAGAAGAGATAGAAGTCGATGAAAGTGAGTATGGGGTTATTGTTGTTGGGGACACAATCAATGTAATAAGACAACGTAAACTGTTAAGAGTAGAAAGGTTGTTTAATAGATTTCACATGATAATTGGTAGTTTTTAATTTTTGGAGCAATAAACTCTGTCAGAAAACTGTATGATTCTTTTTTATTATGTGACAACATATGCGATACTTCGACATGTCTCCCAGTAGTATTGAGAAGATTAATACTATGGAGGTGTCGTATGATAAAAGGGATCGCAAAAGGATTAATTGTATTTTTGTTGGCAGTTATCTTTTCCGTACAAGGTGTCTATGCTGAACCGGCAGCAACCAACCAACAAGCAGCAGCGGGGTATACATTGGAGTTCCCAAGTTCACGTTACCCTGAAACCGGAGCGCATATTAGAGATGCAATAGCAGCCGGACATTCTGCCGTTTGCACAATTAACAGAGATGGGGCCGAAGAAAACCGTAAGGAATCTCTGAAGGGCTATCCAACTAAAAAAGGATATGACCGCGATGAATGGCCGATGGCAATGTGTGCTGAAGGCGGGGTAGGAGCTGATATCAGATACATAACCCCTAGTGATAACAGGGGAGCAGGATCATGGGTAAGTCATCAGTTAGATAAGTATGCTGATGGAACAAAGGTAAAATTTATAGTGAAATAAAGAAGAGAGACTCTAACGGTTAGCGGCCAATAGAGTCTTTTTTATACCCATTTAAAAATAATTATGCAAATATTTAGATTATAATTATAGATTAGCAAGTTTATGTTTAGACATGTTTTGAGGAATATATTACCTTAGTATCTGTTCAATATATCACTAGGGGAACATTTAATGAAGAATAAGTTTTTAAGAAAAACGGGGCTATTAATGAGTGTTTTCATGGGCTTTATAATTGTTTTTTCAGCAGTCAGTGCATATGCTGCTTCAAATCCAGATGTTGGTTGGAAGAGGTACGATGACAAATCTCCTGAAATTAGTTACTTAGGAACATGGCTAACGGAAACACATTCACAGTACTATGGAGGTTTCGCCAAATATTCAAGTACCCCTAAAGGACAAATAAAATTTTTGTTCACTGGAACAAAGCTGAGAATCATCGGTCCACTTTGGGAGAACAAACCCGCTAACATGGAAATAAAAATTGACGGTGTTCCTGAGATTTTTAGTCAATATTCTGCAGCTAACTATCGTACTGCTAACGTTTACGAAAAAATCGGGTTAACTGAGGGGACACACATGGTAGAAATAACAATTCCATCGAATGTGGGTTCGAAAAACTTTCAACTTGATGCAATTGATATTGATGAAGGTGGCCAACTAATAAATGTTAATGTCCCCACTAATCTTAAAGCAACGCCTGGAGACAGTCAGGTTACTTTAAAATGGGATAAAAATGAGAATGCAGATAGCTACAAAGTTAAATACGGAACAGAATCCGGTAAATACACTGAAACGGCAACAGCTACAAAAGATGTCTATGGAAACTTTGTTATTCCCGGTCTGACCAACGGAACGAAGTACTACTTTATTGTAAGTGCTAAGGTGAATGGCGTTGATTCTGAATACTCCAATGAAGCTTCGGCAACTCCACAAGGAGGAGGTAGTCAACCTGACCCAGAGCCAACTACTGGAGAGCGTGCAATTCTGGTGGTCACTATGACAACTGGCTTAGAAAAAGAATTTGATCTGAGCATGAAAGAGGTTAAGGACTTTATCTCGTGGTACGAAAGCAAGCAAGCTGGTTCTGGATCGGCTTCATATGCCATTAATAAACACGATAACAACAAAGGTCCGTTCAGCAGCCGTAAGGACTATATGCTGTATGATCGTATTCTAACGTTTGAGGTAAGTGAATACTCTAAATAAATTTATAGAAAGAGGACTTCAACGGTTTTTAAACTGTGACCCGTAAGATGGACACTTTGAAAAAAGTGACCCACTTACGGGTCACAATTTATAGAGCTGGTATGAGTCCGTTTTATTTTCTATGAATGTGTCTTTCTGACTGCGTTTCATAGGCATTCCTATAGCCCGGTATACTCGTCAAGTTTGTAAGGCTGCGTTTTTTTGTTAATGGGGTAATTACCACCTATATATTTTCTATTCTATTACATTATTTACATTATTGTTTAAATAGAGTTGATAGATCAATTTACAAAAGTTTAGAGTGTAGGCACTATTATGGAGTAATACCAGCGCGCTGTCCCCAAGTCCAAACTTAGCGTTGTAATTGATCATGGGCAATATTTTTGTCCCAAAAAATATAGGGAGGGTATTTTATGAAAAAAAGCTTTTATCTTTAATCTCTTCGGTGGTAATCTTATCTGTTTCAGCAGTACCAATGACGTCCTTTGCAGAAGTATCTCAAAAAGCGGCAATCCCAAAAGCTTCATCTGATTTTAAACAGACGACAACAGCAATAAAAAATGAAGAGGTGGTCTCCAAAGTTTCTCCTTATGTGGAGACAGAACCCAATGGAACAGTAAAAGTAATAAAAAAAGACCTTATCAATATTGGATTGACCGATGAGCAAGTGCAGATGGTTAAAAAGCAAATTAATGAATACAATCAGTTAATAACGGACGGTAAGGTTGATCCAACAACCCATATGTTAAAATCCTCCACTAGCTCTTCCGAAGTACAAACGATGTCTACTACCAACGGTATCCCATCATCTTGGTTTACTTCTTCCCCCGCCGACATGAAAGAGTTTCATTACTGGTGGGGTTATGAAGACACATACAATGAATTAGGAACACAACATCTAGAGGGTGCTCTTAATATGATTGCTGGAGGCGCAGGTGCTGCCGCTGCCGCTCCCTTATGGGTTCCGTTCCTCGGTGAAGGTGCCGTAGGGATTCTTGGCACCTTTTCAGGAGTAACTTGGGCAACTGCGGGTTATCTGCAATACCGTGACAATGGTTATGGCGATACCGTTGTCTATGCTCTAGCTGTACCCGACTATGCTTACGGCAATTCAATTAATTAAAGGTGATGTGATAGATTTTGCTTAGCATACTAATATCGAACGTCATGGCCGTCATACTATTTCTATTTATGATGTGGTCTTATTTGACCAAGAAACGGACTGGAAAGATAGTTCTTTACTTAATCGTAATCTTTGCTTTCGGTTCCATTATCACATGGTGGCAACTGTTTGTAATAGCTTACAGGAATGGTTTGTTATAACTGTACTACGCTCGGAAAAAGCAGACAGTTTCCCCAGTCTGCTTTTCTGTTTGAAATGAAAAAGTCATTCCTCTTAAGATGCAAGGAAGTTTCGGATCCAGTTTTCAGGGTGTAACCTTGAAGGTATGTAGAAGATACATACGACAAGCGTAAGGCTATTCATTCACACAATCTGTGATGAACCGAATAACCCTACGAAAGAATTTGCACTGCAGATTCATGTTTGGTGGCGATAGCGGAGGGGTTCCACACGTACCCATCCCGAACACGACCGTTAAGCCCTCCAGCGCCGATGGTACTTGGACCGCAGGGTCCTGGGAGAGTAGGACGCCGCCAAGCTTAACAAAAAGCACATCCCTATTAAGGGGTGTGCTTTTTGTTTTTTTAGAATCGAGTCAATCTTAGAAATGCGATTCATTTACGACTTACTTTATTATAGCCAGATATCCAAATCCTACTCACTCTTGATCTTTAACAGATTATTAAACCATTGCTTCTGCTTTTCAGTAATTAAGTAAGTATGGGCCTGGCATGAAGAACCCGAAAAATACTATATGGATATCAACCCTTGCTCAGATGAGTACGCTTATATTTGCGGATCAAATGGAAGGGATATGTTAATGGACGAGTTGCCGAATCATTGTCCAAAACAAGCATACAAATAAGAACTGGAGGCAAATGAAAGTGTTATAGACGAGC
>NZ_ASSB01000305.1:0-334 GCF_000520755.1 Paenibacillus sp. 1-18 | reverse complement strand
ATACGATATTGACAGACTGCCAAACGTTCAGAATGTTGGTACTTCTCCACTTCTGCTACATTCTCATAAAGCAGCAGCGCCGCAGCATGGCGCCCTTGGGTGAATAGGGTTTCCGCAATTTCAAATAGTTTTGATGAATAAAGTAGATTATCCATGATGACTCCCACCACTCGACGGATCGTATCCAACTTGTCCAACTCCGCACAGCGATACAAAAATGGCTCGATCCGCCTCATATTCGGTTGTAAGTCGATGATGTAGTTATCTATAAACAAGTCGTAAAAGTGGCCTTCCGGTAAACCCATAGCCTCCGTAATTAGGTCAAGCTGGTTAA
>NZ_ASSB01000304.1:0-26933 GCF_000520755.1 Paenibacillus sp. 1-18 | reverse complement strand
CAGGGTCCTGGGAGAGTAGGACGTTGCCAAGCAACAGTTAAAAGAGTCATGATCTTCTAAGATCGTGACTCTTTTTTTGCGTTGAAAGCAGTGATATTTATATATTTAAAGAAATAGGTGCAAATTAAGATGGACTCATCATCGTGTAAATAAATTTAAAATAAATTAGTACCAGGTATTAGTATCTGGTGTTATAATGTGATTAAGGATAACAAAGGAGAGTGGTCAGATTGTTGAATTCAAAAGCAAAGTTAACGGCTCTTGGTACTTATGTACCTGAACGGATTTTAACGAATGCCGATTTAGAGAAGCTCGTGGATACGAGTGATGAGTGGATTGTACAACGAACGGGTATGCGTGAACGGCGAATTGCAGCTGAAGATCAATACGTCTCAGATTTATGTATACAAGCAATTACACGTATGATTAACCTGTATGACGTAAATATAAATGATGTTGATATGATCATTGTAGCGACGAGTACCCCTGATTACTACTTCCCAAGTACGGCTTCACGTATTCAGGCTCATTTTAATATCCTGGATACGGGGTCGATGGATATTAGTGCAGCCTGTGCAGGGTTTGCCTATGGACTTCATTTGGCAAATGGTCTTATTACGGGTGGTCTGCACCGCAAGGTGTTAGTGGTGGGAGCGGAAACGTTATCCAAAATCACAGACTACACGGATCGGACGACATGTGTACTTTTTGGAGATGGGGCAGGGGTTGCACTTGTTGAATACGACGAGGATGAGGGGTCATTTTTGACCGCGGATATTGGAACTTATGGCCAAGGGGGAGCACATCTTTACCGTGCAGGATTATCAAATAATTTGGATGGAGAGAAGCTGCAAGATCATGGATTTATCGCCCAAAATGGACGTGAGGTGTATAAATGGGCTGTTCGCTCCGTTCCAGCGGGAGTCGAACGTCTATTGAATCAGGCAGATATGAAGAAGGAAGATCTTGACTGGTTTGTACCTCATAGCGCTAATTTGAGAATGATCGAGTCCATATGTGAAAGAAGCATAATACCTTTGGAGAAGACGCTGACAAGTGTAGAGTTTTATGGAAATACATCGGCGGCATCTATCCCGTTGGCTTTACAATGTGGCCTGGATGATGGGCGTTTACGGTATGGGCAACATGTCATCTTATACGGATTTGGAGGCGGCCTGACATATGCGGGTCTGCTATTAAAATGGAGTATTCCTGATTTATAAGATGTCCTAATCCATGTAAAATTAATATGAATAGTATGTATAAAAGATGCTGATAAGAGCCATTGACATAGATTTATCGTAGGATGGCTGGATGGTATAATTAACACTAGAGAGAAAGGAGCGTAACATGAAGGTATTGGTATTGGCAGAAAAACCGTCCGTGGCCAGAGAAATTGCACGTGTGATGGGCAGCCGCGAGAAGCATAAAAGTTATATAGAAGGACCCAAGTATGTGGTGACATGGGCATTGGGACATTTGGTCGGCTTGGCAGAGCCGGAGGATTATGATTCTAAATATGCATCCTGGAATTTGGAGGACTTGCCCATTCTTCCAAAGAGCTCGAAGCTAAAGGTACTGCGCGAAAGCAATCATCAATTCAAAGCTGTACAGCAGCTTATGAAGCGACAGGACATTGGTGAGCTGATCGTGGCAACAGACGCTGCTCGTGAAGGAGAACTGTTGGCACGTTGGATCATACAAATGGCGAACTGGAAAAAGCCTTTCCGGCGCTTATGGATTTCTTCGCAGACAGACAAGGCGATTAAAGAAGGCTTTGCAAAGCTATTGCCTGGTCAGCAGTTTGATCGTTTATATGAATCTGCTCGCTGTAGAGCTGAAGCAGACTGGATGATTGGACTCAATGTGACCCGCGCATTGACTTGCCGGTATAACGCGCAGCTTTCGGCTGGAAGAGTACAGACACCAACGCTGGGGATGATCATGGAACGTGAAAAAGAGATTACCCAGTTTCGATCTCAGGAATATGATACTTTGACAGCAGATTTTGGAGACTTTCAGGCAGTTTGGCGTGCAGAGAACGGAGATTCACGTATGTTTGACCGTACGCAAGTAGAGGCTTTGCGCCGTAGACTGGAGGGTGCCCAAGGGACGGTCGCCAGTGTTAAAAAGAGTGAAAAGAACGAGCCTCATCCATTGGCTTATGATTTAACGGAACTGCAAAGAGACGCTAACCAGCGTTATGGCTTTTCCGCCAAACAGACGTCTAATGTACTTCAGCGTCTATATGAACAGCATAAGCTGGTCACCTATCCACGTACAGACAGTCGGTATGTAACCTCTGATATGGTAGGTACACTGAAGGAAAGGCTCAGCAGTGTAGCTGTAGGCCCGTATGCATCCTTGGCCCGGCCCTTGCTGCGCAACAATCTGCCGATCACAAAGCGAATTGTGGATGACAGTAAAGTTACGGATCACCATGCGATTATTCCTACAGAGCAGACATTGCTGCTTAATCAGCTAAGCCCGGAGGAACGCAAGCTGTATGACCTGATTGCACGTCGTTTTATCAGTTTGTTCTATCCGCCTGCACGCTATGATGCTGTAGCGGTATCGGTCACGGTAGGACAGGAGACATTTCAGGTCAAAGGCACAACCATAAAAGATAGTGGCTGGCGGGCTGTATATGACGGAAGCCATTATGACATGGACGATGAAGAAGCAGACGATCGGGAGAACACAGGACGCGGCGTTATTTTGCCTGAACTGAAAAAAGGAGATGCCGTCCGCATACAGCGTTGCCTTGTGCGAGCTGGACGAACGATGCCTCCGAAGCGGTACACGGAAGCGGCCTTGCTCGCCCAGATGGAGAAGCATGGATTGGGTACTCCTGCTACCCGTGCTGATCTGATCGAGAAGCTCGTCAGCTCGGATACGATTGAGCGCCAAGGGAACGTGATGCATCCAACGGGGAAAGGGAAGCAACTGATTGAGTTGGCGGCTCCGCAGCTTCGGACACCTGAGCTGACGGCACGTTGGGAAGCGGAGCTGGAACGAATCGCGCGTGGTCAAGGGAAACCTGAGCCGTTTTTGAACTCTATTCGTGCTATGGCGAAAGAACTGGTTTCCACTGTAAAAAATAGCAGTGCCGAATATAAGCCTCATAACGTAACGAACAGTCATTGCCCGAATTGCGGTACAAAGCTGTTGGAGAAGAAGGGTAAACAGGGCAAGTTTCTTGTATGTCCAAGTACGGATTGCGGTTACCGTCGTTCAGGGGAAAAACGTTTGTCGAACCGGCGTTGTCCGCAGTGCCATAAGAAGATGGAAATGAAAGAAGGCAAAGCTGGACTATATGTAAGATGTCTGTCTTGCGGCATTACCGAGACGCTGGATAAGGACAAGCAACGGGTAAACAAACGTGAACAACAAAAGCTGGTAAAACAATATGAAAAGCAGGAATCTTTTGGTTCCAGCTTGGGTGATCTGCTAAAGGCGGCCATGGATCAAAAGCAAGGCAAGTAAGGAAAGCCAAAAGTAGATATAAGCTGATTAATATCAGGTGTACGTCGGTATAAAAACGCTCACTCCTTGGTATGGTAAGCCGAGGAGGTGAGCAATTATGCCAAAGCATAAGCCGCTTAAAATCAATAATCAGCAAAATAAATCAAGTATACTGGAGGAAGAAATCGCTCCTCATCCAGAGAAGCAAGCCAAATATCCTCCAAGCCTAAATGGAATTCCCAAGCAACAGTCATGATCGCGGAATAGGCGGGCTGGCAGAATAGCTTGTAAGACTATGGCAATTAAATTTCGGATGGAGCAGTCCCTTATATCTGCCATTATCTTACTAAAAAAGCAGCAGAACGGTGATATTTATACCGTCACTGCTGCTTTTTTGTAGTAAAAAGGGGTAATGATTGTTATATTGCTTTGGGACTATTCTCAGTATTCATTGAAGAAGGATTGGATTTGATTTACGTCATGCGTTCGGGTCAAAGCGAGCATGAGCAAAATCCGTGCTTTTTGCGGATTAAGCGAATCGGTGGAAACAAAGTTCGATGCCGCGTCTTTCGTCGATGGAGATACGACTCCACTTCCTACACGCGTGGAGCGGGCGATAATGACTCCTTTTTTGCCAGCAGCCTCAGCACCTTCTTTAGAGGCTTTGGACAAGGAGCCATTGCCAGAACCTGCTACAACGATTCCTTTGGCACCAGCCGCTACAGCCGCATCATACAGATAGCGACCGTTGTTTTGATATTCGTATAAAATATCTACCTGTGGAAGCTCGGTCAGATTGGAGATGTCGAATACGGAAGCAGTTGTATGCTTACGTACAGATTTATTATAGTAATACACTTGATCTCCGACAACAGCTCCCAGATACCCCTGTTCCATGGACTTGAACGTATCTACAGCAGTCGTGTTCGTCTTGGTGACGTATCTTGCTGCACCAATGCGGTCATTCAGTAGTACAAGTACGCCTTGACCTTTGGAGCTCGAAGCTCCAGCAACTTTCACAGCATTATAGAGGTTAAAGGGACCGTCGGCGCTGATCGCTGTAGCTGGACGCATAGAGCCAACGACAACTACAGGCTTATCGCTTTTGACCACAAGATCCAGGAAATAGGCGGTTTCTTCCAATGTATCTGTACCGTGCGTAATTACGACTCCATCTACATCATCTCTGGCAAGCAGTTCATTGGTACGTTTGGCAAGTTTTAAGAGGATGTCGTTATTCATATCAGAGCTGTCTATGTTTACAATCTGTTCACCGCTGACGTTTGCAATACTTTTCATCTCAGGAACAGCTTTAATCAAGGTTTCAACACCTAGTGAGCCTGCTTTGTAGCCTGTTGTATCGGTATTGACAGCAGATGATCCTGCGATGGTTCCTCCGGTAGCAAGTATTTTAATATTGGGTAAATGATTGGTTTCTGTTTTTTCAGTTTTGTTTGAAGTTGTAGAGATCGAAGCAGGTGTAGTAGTGCTGGTGGCTGCTGCTGCGGTGTTCGTAAATCCACCATTCCATAAGGTACTTCCGAGAATAAGGCCAGCCAATAGGGGAATCATCGTCATTTTTTTCATGCTAGTCATATAAAGCTCCTCTCCAATGTCAAAACTTGAATGTTAATGATAGATTAACTGACAAAAAAATTGTCGAATTACGTTAATATCACGAATTATAGGGGGTTAAATTGTTTTTAGTCAATATATATGTTAGGAAATACGACTTTAAAACATATTTTCTGAAGATGAAATCACTTTTATTTCTATTTTTGGTCTGATCTTCACATCCTCTTACATTTACGGAGAATGAGAGAGTTACTGAACTCCAGGCAATTTTACAATATATAGCATTCGTATTCAATGGATCTCACGCCAAATGCAAAAACAGCAAGCCGATATCCCAAAAAGGAATCTGCTTACTGTTTTCTGTGGAAGCTGAACAAACAATTTGTTTTACTTCATCAAAGGAAACCGCAAGTTAAGCTGATTGGATCCATTTATACATGGTTTTACAGCTTAGACAGAGTCCTTATCAAGGATTTTTGGTATGCTGTTTGGTTGGCAAGCTTGCACTTGGAGTTCCTTTTCCTCGTTTACGGTTGTGCTCTGCTTTTTTTGCATTTTCTCGCAGCTTTTCAACGTATTCATGGGTGCTTTCCATCGCAGGTCCTCCTTTGAGACAAAATAGATGTGGTTGAGGATTTTTCCTCATACCACGTTACTATATCCGATAAAGCGCTATTCCAGTCAGAAGAAGATTGTTTCTGTAAAAGGGGCGGGGGTATAATGGGGGTGAGAGCGTTCCATATGAACTAATACCTGATGGGTACGGTGTGCAAAAGGAGGAGAGACATTGCAGACAGGCTTGTTCGTATGGCTGCTGTTTATCAATGCAGTAGGCTATCTGGTAATGTCGGAGGATAAAAAAAGAGCGCGTAAGCATCGTGATCGCGTCCCCGAAAGGACCCTGTTTTTACTGGCCCTGATCGGAGGGGCATTGGGTGTGTTGATTGCGATGTACCGCAAGCGCCATAAAACACGACATATGAGCTTTAGACTCGGTATTCCTGCGTTGCTGTTCATTAACGCATTGCTATATGGATATTTTTTGCGGTAAAGCCGGTTTAGGCTCTTATAGGGATGTTTAATGATGAGTAAGGCGGCTACTTCAGCGTCCACGAATGTATTATGCAAGCGTGCAAAGGAATACATATTTCAGGCTTGGATTTAACAAACTGAAAAAGAAGAGGTGTTTATGATGCTATTTTCAAAAATATTGCTCGCTTATGATGGTTCGGATGCAGCCAACAAGGCCTTGCTAAAGGCCGCTGAATTAACCAAGGCATCACCGTCCTCGAAGCTTGAAGTCGTAACGGCATTTGATTTTCCACGAATCTTCATGGGCGAGGGTTTGGCCCCGATTCCGGCTTCGATAAATAAAGAATATTACGATTTGGCGGAGCAAACCACGGATGAAGTTAAAAAGCGACTTGCTGATCAAGGTGTGGATGCCAAGGTAGAACTGATTCAAGGTTCGCCAGCCGAAGTTATTTTGGATTATGCTAATGAAAATGGCTTTGATGTAATTGTGATCGGTAGCCGCGGCTTGGGTGGTATTCGTGAATTTGTATTGGGCAGCGTGAGTCACAATGTGGTGCAGCATGCGCGCATTCCTGTGCTGGTCGTTAAGTAACAGAATAAAATGAGTAAAAGTCGGATTACTTTCTGTACAGGAAGTGCCGACTTTTTTTCTGTATAGTATAATGTCCGCTATTATTAGTTGAGGCAGAGAGTTGGCTAAATGTGCTACTGTTGTCAGACTCTCAGGTATATAAGCGTGTTGATTTTGTCAAACACGAACATTTAATTGGATGATTTTAATAATGTTCGTTTTCAAGTTGACATAGGGTGTAGGGAATTGTTAAACTATGAAGTGTATTGTCGATAAAAAATGAACTTTAGGTACAATTTAATAAAGTACACGTGTTTGAGCCGAAACAAATCACGATGATGCTAGGAATGTATAGCGTTGGGGATGGATTAGGCACAATGCTGACTCGTATAATGCCGGGGATATGGCCCGGAAGTTTCTACCTGGAAACCTTAAATTTCCGGACTACGGGAGACATACGGCTGAAGCCGCATTGGTGCGGTGGAACAGGCTTGCTTTTGGCATGCCTTTATGAAGCTCTGTCGTTTGTTTTTTCGTAGTCCGGTGTCTTGAAAATAACGTTATTTTCGAGTGCCGGATTTTTGGCGCTTATTGATAAACAGGGAGTGAAGGACATGTCAGTGCAGGTCGCTGTCATTATGGGCAGCACATCAGACTGGGACACCATGCAACATGCATGTGCTGTGCTGGACGAGCTTGAAATCGGATATGAGAAAAAGGTAGTTTCAGCCCATCGTACACCGGATTTGATGTTCCATTATGCAGAAGAAGCCGCCGGGCGCGGGCTGAAGGTCATTATTGCCGGAGCGGGCGGGGCCGCCCATCTGCCGGGAATGGTGGCTGCGAAGACATCGTTGCCCGTCATCGGTGTGCCTGTCCAGTCGAAGGCGCTGAATGGTCTGGACTCTCTGCTCTCGATTGTGCAGATGCCGGGTGGTATTCCAGTTGCCACTGTGGCAATCGGCAAGGCAGGTGCTACGAATGCAGGTCTGCTGGCAGCACAAATATTAGGTGCTTTTGACGAAAAGATAAGCCAGCGGGTCGTGGCAAGACGCGACCGTATCCGTGATGAGGTGCTGGAAGGTAGTGATTCACTATGAATGAGGCATGTGAACCTGCAGGCTGTGTTCGTCCTCCTGGCACAACGATTGGAATTTTGGGAGGCGGACAGCTGGGCAGAATGCTTGTATTGGCGGGAACTAACCTGGGGTACCGCTTTGTGACGCTGGACCCGGCACCGGATAGTCCATGTGGGCAGGTGTCGGAGCAGATTCGCGCCGCTTATGATGACGAGCATGCAGCCAGAGAGCTGGCTAGGCAGTGCGATGTGATTACGTATGAGTTTGAAAATGTGGATGCGGGTGTAGCCGCGCTGTTGGAACAGGAATCCAATGTACCGCAGGGCAGCAATCTATTGTACACAACACAGCATCGTCTGCGTGAAAAGCGTTCTATTGAAGCGGCAGGCGTTCCTGTGGCTCCGTATCGTGAAATCAGCAGTGCTACGGATTTGGTTCAAGCGGTTGCTGAACTAGGTGTCCCATGTGTGCTCAAAACGACAGTCGGCGGTTATGACGGCAAGGGACAGGTGGTCATTCGCCAGCCGAAGGAAGCTGTAGCAGCCTACGAACAATTGGCGGCTAGCGGTGCTGAGCTAGTGCTGGAGCAGTTTATTCGTTTTCGCTGCGAAATCTCGGTCATCGTCGCACGCAGCACGAATGGCGAAGCCAAAGCCTTTCCACCTGCGGAAAACATTCATGTGAACAATATTTTGCACACGTCGATTGTACCCGCACGTGTCCCGGAATCTGTGCAGGAGGAGGCACGCAGGCTGGCGTTAGCTGTGGTCGAGTCGTTAGGGGCGGTCGGACTGCTCGCTGTAGAAATGTTTGTTGCCGAAAACGGACAATTGTACGTGAATGAGCTGGCACCGAGACCTCATAACTCCGGTCATTACACGATGGAGGGCTGCGCGACATCGCAGTTCGAGCAGCATATACGTGCGATTTGCGGCTTGCCGCTGGGAAGCACGAAGCTGCTGAATCCGGTGGTCATGGTAAATGTGCTGGGTGAGCATTTGGAGGATGTGGTTCAGCGATTTATGCAGCCGGATGCCGAAGCTGAAAGATTGAATGTTGTGCCCAAGCTGCATTTGTATGGAAAAAGTGAAGCCAAGCCAGGCCGAAAGATGGGACATATTAATCTATTGTGCCAGGATGCGGAGCAAGCGCTGGAATGGATTGACCAAACCAATATTTGGGGGGATAAATAGTCATGATCGAACGCTATAGCAGACCGGAAATGAGAGCAATTTGGACGGAAGAAAATAAATTCAAAGCATGGCTGGAAGTAGAGCTGTGTGCCTGTGAGGCTTGGGCGGAATTAGGGGTTATCCCGAAAGAGGACACCGTGGCTCTGCGTAAGAATGCAAGCTTTGATATTGACCGGA
The DNA here is from genome assembly GCF_000520755.1 of Paenibacillus sp. 1-18. Lineage (NCBI taxonomy): Bacteria > Bacillati > Bacillota > Bacilli > Caryophanales > Paenibacillaceae > Paenibacillus > Paenibacillus sp. 1-18. Next base: position 17,838 of record NZ_ASSB01000304.1, on the reverse strand, counting down.
TTTATGAAATTGAGCAGGAGACGAGACATGATGTCATTGCTTTTACCCGTACCGTATCCGAAAGTCTGGGCGACGAGCGCAAATGGGTGCATTATGGTCTGACCTCCACGGATGTGGTAGATACCGCACTGGGCTACTTGTTGAAGCAGGCGAATGAAATTCTGGAACGGGACATTTTGAATTTTATTGAAATTTTGAAGGAAAAAGCATTGGCTTACAAGCATACGCCGATGATGGGCCGTACACATGGAGTCCATGCCGAGCCGACCACATTCGGACTGAAGATGGGCTTGTGGTACGAGGAAATGAAACGTAATTTGGAGCGTTTCCGCTATGCTGCGGATCAGGTACAATACGGTAAAATGTCCGGTGCAGTCGGAACATACGCCAACATTGACCCGGCTGTAGAAGAATTTGTATGCCGTAAGCTGGGCACCAAGCCAGCTCCAATCTCGACACAGACGCTCCAGCGTGACCGTCATGCTGAATATATGGCGACATTGGCGTTGATCGCTACATCCTTGGACAAATTTGCTACAGAGGTCCGCGCACTGCAAAAGAGTGAATTCCGTGAGGTGGAGGAAGCCTTTGCCAAGGGTCAAAAAGGTTCTTCCGCGATGCCGCATAAACGCAATCCGATTGGCAGTGAAAACATCTCCGGTCTGGCACGTGTCATTCGCGGGCATATGGTATCGGCGTATGAGAACGTGACACTGTGGCATGAACGCGATATCTCGCATTCTTCTGTAGAGCGTATCATTCTGCCAGATGCAACGATGCTGCTGAACTATATGCTGAACCGTTTTGGCAATATCGTGAAAAATCTGACGGTCTTCCCTGAAAATATGAAGCGCAATATGGCGCGTACGTATGGCGTACCGTTCTCCGGCCGTATTATGACGAAGCTGATTGACAAGGGCTTTAGTCGTGAAAAAGCCTATGATACTGTGCAGCCGCGTGCCATGCAGGCATGGGAAGAGCAACGCCAGTTCCGCGAAATCGTCGAGGCTACTCCGGAAATTACCGCCGTGCTCAGCCCGGACGAAATCGAGGACGCGTTCAACCCGGCTTGGCATTTGAAAAACGTAGATACGATCTTTAAGAAGCTGGGATTAGGGGAGTAAGTGGGAGTGTTGGTGCGTGGAGAGGCCGCTGCGCGAACGGATCATTCTTCCGATTGCTGTTGCCCCTGGATTCCTGTGATTGTAATAAACCCGTAAAGGTTGGAATCCAGAGGCAAAGGCAAGCGCTAACGCTTCTCCAGAACGATTCCGTCCGCTCCGCTGCAATCCAGCACTAACCCTCATATGGGAGCAGAGCTAGGGGAAGGTGCGGCACATAAGATACCGCACCTCCCCAAGAGCGATAGAAAAGCGTGTTCCACTGCTTTTCCATTGCAAACAACGTTCTTGGAAGGACTGCCGAATTTGCGTAGCAAACAGCCCGCTGCCCTCCCGAGAACGCGCAGGCTCAAGAAGCGAAGCCTTGAGCCACCGTATAAGTGCGCAGCGTGGAACATGCGCACAACAGGCGAAGCCTTAATGCTCGGCCGCATGGCATGCCGAGCCAGATAAACCATAAGCGGTATAAAACTTGCAGCTTAGAGTCGGAAACGTTAATACGTCGTAGGTACGTATTAACGTCGCTCTGCATCAACGTAAAAGCGTTGCTGGATTAAAGCTTGTGCCAACAAGCCTTAATCCAGCAGAACGCGCTCGCCCCACCCCAGTTACACAATACTCCATCATCCACTGCTCACCAGCCAAGCCTTGCGGGAGTCCCGAGGGCAGCAGCCCTGGGGGTCCTCCCCGAGGGGAGGATTTAGGAGGGGCAATACTCTTTTGAAAGAGGTGTAATGAAATGTCATTGTCTACTGCCGAAGGTCTGATTCATGCGCCGCTCCTGTACAAAGGCAAGGTGCGTGAATTGTATGATCTCGGAGAGCATTTTCTGATTGTCGTGACGGATCGGATTTCGGCTTTTGATTATGTGTTGGAGCCGCCCGTACCGGAAAAGGGAAATGTACTGAATAAGCTTAGCGCTTTCTGGTTTGAGCAGACGAAAGACTTGTTGGAAAACCATGTCGTGCACACCGATGTGAACAAGCTCGGGCATGTGATCGACGAACAGAATAAAGAGTTGCTGAAGGACCGGATCATGGTCACGCTGAAGGCTGAACGCATTGACATTGAGTGTGTGGTGCGCGGATATATTACCGGAGGCGGCTGGCGTCAGTATGAGCAGACCGGTGAGGTAAACGGTATTCCATTGCCGGAGGGGCTGCGTAAGAATGAACGCTTTCCCAAGCCTTTATTTACACCAGCTGCAAAAAACGACGTCGGACACGACGAGGACATTTCTCTTCACCAAATGAAAGAGCTGGTCGGGGCACAACTAACAGGTGAGCTTGAAGAAAAAAGCTTGGCGTTGTACGAATTTGCCCGTGCTTTCTGTGAAAAGCGTGGAATCATTTTAGCTGATTGCAAGTTTGAGTTTGGTCTTGTTAACGGGAAGGTTATTTTGATTGACGAAATTTTCACCCCGGATTCATCACGTTTCTGGGCACAGGAAAAGTATGAGCTGGATGTGGAGATTGACAGCATGGATAAGGAGCCGGTACGAAGCTATTTGGCAGCATCCGGTTGGGACAAGAACAGCAAGCCCGATCCGTTGCCTGCTGAGGTGGTAGAAGAAACAACTGCAAGATATACGGATATTTGGCGGCGTCTGACGGCACAGTAAATAGTAATCATTGATTTAAAACCAATACGATTTATCCATTCGGAGGAGGAACTGAAGGAACATGATAAAAGCAACGGTCTATGTCACAATTAAGCAAAGCGTTTTGGATCCGCAGGGGGTTGCGGTGCAGGGCGCGCTGCATTCTATGGGTTTCGGAGAAGTGGACAGTGTCAGAATTGGTAAGTATATGGAGCTGAATCTGGATACAACAGACCGCGAGAGTGCAGAGAAGCGCGTCATCGAGATGTGCGAAAAGCTGTTGGCTAATACGGTCATTGAAGACTACCGCTACGAACTGGAGGGCTAATTCCATGAAATTTGCAGTTCTGGTTTTTCCGGGCTCCAACTGTGATATTGACTGCTATAAGGCGATAGAGGACACGGTCGGTGAACCTGTCGATTATGTATGGCATACTGCGACGGATCTGTCGCCTTACGATTGTATTCTTGTTCCGGGGGGCTTCTCCTACGGAGATTACCTGCGTTGTGGCGCGATTTCCCGGTTTGCTCCGGTGATGAAGGAAGTAGCCAAAGCGGCTGCCGAGGGTAAATATATTTTGGGTATCTGCAACGGTTTTCAAATTTTGACCGAAGCCGGGCTGCTGCCGGGTGCTCTGCGCCGTAATCTGTCGATGAAGTTCCTTTGTCGTGATACGGTGTTGAAGGTCGAGAATAACAAAACGCCTTTTACAAAAGATTATGCTGCTGGTGAAGAGATCATTATTCCGATCGCACACGGCGAAGGCAACTATTACTGTGATGATGAGACGCTGGCTCGTTTGCAGGCGAATAATCAGATCGTATTTACGTATAAAGATAATCCAAACGGTTCCATGACGGATATCGCGGGGATTTGTAACGAGCAAGGTAATGTACTGGGCATGATGCCCCACCCGGAACGCGCGGTGGATGCATTGCTTGGAACGGATGACGGCAAACGTATGTTTACATCTATTTTGAATGCTTGGAGGGATCGTCATGGCGCAGCAAGTGTCCGCTAAGGAGCCAACGGCAGAGCAGATTGCCGAACATAAACTATATCAGCAGATGGGTGTGTCGGACAGCGAATATGCGTTGATCTGCGAATTTATGGGACGTCAGCCCAATTATACGGAGATTGGCGTGTTCAGTGTCATGTGGTCAGAGCATTGTGCCTACAAAAACTCCAAGCCGTTGCTGCGTCGTTTTCCGACGAGTGGTCCACGAGTATTGATGGGACCTGGCGAAGGAGCAGGGATTGTAGATATCGGTGATAATCAGGCCGTTGTATTTAAAATCGAAAGTCATAACCATCCATCCGCTGTAGAGCCTTTTCAGGGAGCAGCGACTGGGGTAGGCGGTATCATTCGTGATATTTTCTCCATGGGCGCAAGACCTGTAGCGGTGTTAAACTCCCTGCGTTTCGGCAAGCTGGAGAGCGACCGTGTGAAATATTTGTTCGAGCATGTGGTATCCGGTATCGCGGGATATGGAAATTGTATCGGTATTCCAACCGTAGGTGGCGAGGTTGTATTTGATGAAAGCTATGAAGGCAATCCGCTCGTTAACGCCATGTGTGTTGGATTGATTGATCATGACAAAATCCAGCGTGGTGTTGCCAAAGGGGTCGGTAACCCGGTGTTCTATGTGGGACCGCCGACAGGCCGTGACGGCATTCATGGAGCTACATTCGCATCGGTTGAGCTGACGGAGGAATCGGAAGCGAATCGGACTGCGGTTCAAGTAGGTGATCCATTTATGGAGAAGCTGGTTATGGAATCCTGTCTGGAGCTGATCGACAGCGGTATTGTGCTGGGTATTCAGGATATGGGCGCAGCGGGACTTACCTGCTCCAGTGCCGAGATGGCAAGTAAGGCGGGCAACGGTCTTGAGCTGTATCTGGATCAGGTACCGCAGCGTGAAGAAGGCATGACGCCTTATGAAATGATGCTATCCGAATCACAGGAGCGTATGTTGTTTGTTGTCGAGCCAAAGGATGAAGCACAGGCGCTTGAAATTTTCGAGCGTTGGGGTGTTATTTGCGCCAAGGTCGGCAAGGTGACGGATGACGGTCGTTTGCGTTTGTTCCATCACGGTGAAGTGGTGGGTGATATGCCAGTGACGGCGCTGGTAGACGAGTGCCCGATTTACGACAAGCCTTCCGAAGTTCCTGCTTATTACGAGCAAAGTGCTGCCGTTGACACACTGCGTTACCCGGAAGTGACTGATTTGAACGGTGCGCTGAAAAAGGTACTTTCATCGCCAAGTGTAGCCAGCAAGAAATGGGTATACGAGCAGTATGATTACATGGTTCGCACCAGTACAGCCGTTCGTCCGGGTTCGGATGCAGCTGTAGTGACTGTGCACGGTACCCGTAAGGGACTCGCGATGACTACGGACTGTAACGGACGTTATGTATACCTTGATCCAGAGGTGGGCGGACGGATTGCAGTCAGCGAAGCAGCACGTAACATTGTCTGCTCCGGTGGCGAGCCTTTGGCAATTACAGACAATCTGAACTTCGGTAACCCTGAAAAGCCGGATATTTTCTGGCAAATGGAAAAAGCTGTGGACGGTATGGCAGAAGCTTGCCGTGTATTGGATACCCCAGTCATTGGGGGCAATGTTAGCTTGTACAATGAAAATGCCAAAGGTTCCATATATCCGACGCCTGTTGTCGGTATGGTAGGTCTGGTACATGATACAGATCATATTACGACACAAGGCTTCAAAGCCGAGGGCGACGTGATTTTCCTGGTGGGAGAAACGAAAGCCGAGCTGGGGGGCAGTGAGTTCCAGGCTGTCGTACATGGTGTATCCGAGGGACGTCCGCCCGAGCTGGATTTGAATGTGGAGAAGAAGCTTCTGAATGCGGTACTCAGTGCGATCCAGACTGGATTGGTACAGTCCGCGCACGATCTGGCAGAGGGCGGATTGGCTGTAGCTCTGGCGGAATCAGGTATTAGCGGCGGATTGGGAGCGCAAGTTAACGTGGAAACGTCTTTGCGTCCTGATCATGCTCTGTTCAGCGAAAGCCAATCTCGTATTCTGCTATCCGCATCGCCGGATAAGGCGTCTGCGCTGGAAGCACATCTGCGTGGTCTGGAAGTACCGGTTACCGTATTAGGTACAGTTGAAGGAACACAATTGACAGTTGAGGTAAACGGACAACCCGCTTTGAACGAGGCAGTCGCCAGCTTGAAGCAAATCTGGGAGGATGTCATTCCATGTCTGATGAAATAACAGCACGGACGTTGTGGACTGGAGATTATTATAATGAAGGCTCTGGTAAAGAGGGGCTGTTTGATAAATTAAAAGAGGAATGCGGCGTGTTTGGTGTATACCGACACTCCGATGCAGCTTCTCTGGCCTATTACGGCTTGCATGCGCTCCAGCATCGTGGAGAGGAGAGCGCAGGCATCTGTGTAAGCAGTGGGGATGAGTTCCATTATCATCGCGGGATGGGTCTTGTTAAAGAAGTGTTTAATAAAGACTTGATGGCTTCGCTAACAGGCGACATTGCTATCGGGCATGTACGCTATTCGACAAGTGGAGACAGCAAGCTGACGAATGCACAGCCCTTGGTTTTCAAATATCGTGATGGTGATTTGGCGGTAGCAACGAACGGTAATATCGTAAACGCCTTGCAAATCCGGCATGAGCTGGAGCAAGGCGGGTCTATTTTTCAAACGACAAGCGATACAGAGGTCGTCGCGCATTTGATCGCCCGGTCGTCCAAGGATTTGGTGGAGGCTGCCAAGGATGCATTAAAACGTATCGTCGGTGGGTTCGCCTTCCTGATCATGACCAACGACAAGCTGCTCGTGGCTTCTGATCCCAATGGTCTGCGTCCGGTTACGATGGGCAGACTGGGAGATGCTTATCTGTTTGCTTCCGAGTCCTGTGCTTTGGAAACGATTGGGGCAGAGCTGCTGCGTGATATCGAGCCGGGTGAACTGCTGGTGCTGGATCAAAATGGACTGCACGAAGACCGTTACACGGAAGAGAAGCAGCGCAAAGCGCTGTGTGCGATGGAGTATATTTATTTTGCTCGTCCTGACAGTGATTTGAACGGGACTAATCTTCATGCCGCACGCAAACGGATGGGCAGCCAGCTGGCTTTGGAAGCTTTTGTCGATGCCGACTTGGTTACCGGGGTGCCGGATTCCAGTATTTCGGCAGCGATTGGTTATGCCGAGCAGACAGGTATTCCCTATGAGCTGGGCATGATTAAAAATAAATACACCGGACGTACGTTCATCCAGCCAAGTCAGGAACTGCGCGAGCAGGGTGTGAAAATGAAGCTGAGCGCTGTGCGCCGCGTAGTCGAAGGCAAACGCGTCATCATGATCGACGATTCTATCGTTCGGGGGACTACTTCCCGTCGAATCGTGAATATGCTACGGGATGCGGGTGCACTGGAGGTACATGTACGTATTACCTCACCACCTTTCAAAAACCCGTGCTTTTACGGCATTGACACGCCGGATCGCCGGGAGCTGATCGCTTCCTCCAAAACAGTCGAGGAAATTCGTCAGGAGATTAACGCTGATTCGCTCTACTTTATGAGCGCCGAGGGCTTGATCGCTGCTGTAGGCGGACATAACGAGCAGGATTATAAAGGCGGCTTATGTCTGGCTTGCTTCGACAACGATTATCCGACTCAGGTGGATTTCAAAGGCGAAGAAAAGCTCGGATGTAGTTGTTGATAAAAGGGAACAAAAGAGGTACAACGGTGCATGGAGGCATGGGGATGCACGGTTCTGAGTGAACCACTCCGCGTGTGGAAGGTTCTTCCGATCGCTGTTGCCGCTGGATTCCTGGATTGGAATAACCCTTTACAGGGTTAGAATCCAGCGGCAAAGGCGAACGCTTCGCTTCTCCAGAATCCGTCCACCCGCTGCGTTCCTCAGGGCGGCATCCTTTTGCAGCAGTGCCTGTACCTCTTCTGTTCCCACGGGGAAGAGGATAGGAAAGGCAGTTAAAAACTCATGGCATAACTATTTCATGCCATGAGTTTTTAACGGGCGGCCGTAAAGCCGCCCGTGAGCCAGCGAAGCGAGGCTCATAGCAGGCAGGGCGAAGCTGCCTGCCCCAAAAGGGTAAAGAAGTAAGCCGCCCGTTGGCGCCGCTCACTTCTTTGCCCGGCACGTCCCCGCTTTTGCGAAGCAAACAGCCCGGGACGTGCCCCGCCGCCTCTGCAAAGGCGGCCACGCTCTAAAGCGTGTCCTTGTGGTTGGCGGGAAAATCCCGACAACCACAAGGAAAACACGCGACTCACAGCACGAGCCAACCACCAAGCAACACCCAACCCTACGCATCTGACCGACTCTTGAGGGGTCCAGGGGGAGCAGCCCCATGGAATCCTCCCTGTTAGGGAGGACTTAGGAGGGTCAATCATTTGAAGGAGTGTTCATGAATGTCCGAAGCATACAAAAACGCAGGGGTAGATATCGCTGCCGGTAATGAAGCAGTAGAACGGATGAAAAAGCACGTCAAGCGTACCTTCCGTCCCGAAGTGCTGACGGATTTGGGCGGATTCGGTGCTTTGTTCGGCCTGAATAAGGATAAGTACGAGGAGCCGGTACTCGTTTCCGGTACGGATGGAGTCGGCACGAAGCTGAAGCTTGCTTTCGCGATGGATCGCCATGACACCATTGGTATTGATGCGGTTGCGATGTGTGTGAACGACATTGTCGTTGGGGGCGCAGAGCCGCTCTTTTTCCTCGACTACCTCGCCTGTGACAAGGTTGTACCCGAGAAAATCGAAGCCATTGTCGCCGGAATCGCCGAGGGCTGCCACCAATCAGGCTGTGCGCTGGTCGGCGGTGAAACCGCAGAAATGCCAGGAATGTACAGCGATGGTGAATATGATATTGCCGGATTCACTGTCGGTATTGTGGATAAGAGCAAAATCATTAACGGCAGTTCCATCGCTCCCGGAGACACCGTAATCGGACTGGCCTCCAGCGGAGTGCATAGCAATGGATTCTCACTGGTTCGCAAGCTGTTATTGGAACAGCAAGGCTATGATTTACATGATGAAATCGAAGGCTTGAACGGCAAACTGGGCGACGTACTGCTGGAGCCAACAAAAATCTATGTAAAATCCGTTTTGGCTTTGCTGGACAAGGTCAAAGTTAAAGGCATGGCGCATATCACGGGTGGCGGTTTTATCGAAAATATTCCGAGAGTGCTGCCGGATCACGTCAATGTGGATATAGAATACGGCGCTTGGCCGATTTTGCCGATTTTTCAGCTGATGCAGGAAAAAGGTGCTATTTCCAATAAAGACATGTTCACGACCTTTAATATGGGGATCGGATTGGTCATCGTTGTGGGCCAGGAAGATGCACAGACTGCACTGAATGTACTAAAAGAGCAGGGCGAAGATGCCTATGTGATCGGGAAGGTAACGGAAGGCAGCTCTATTGTGACCTTTACGGGAGCCGAGGTGTAATGAGCGGTTACCGTATTGCTGTTTTTGCGTCAGGTGAAGGAACGAATTTCCAGTCATTGGTAGATGCGGCTGCTCGAGGTGATCTGGGCGGAGCATCCATAGAACTGTTAATCTGTGACAAGCCCGCGGCCCCTGCTGTAGCCAGAGCAGAGAAAGCCGGTATTGCTTGTCATACGTTTCGACCCAAGGAGTATGCTTCCAGAGAAGACTATGAGCGTGAACTGGTTGCTTTGCTGGAGCAGAAATCAATCGATCTCATTGTGTTGGCAGGCTACATGCGCCTGTTATCCAGTGTCATGGTCGATGCTTACGCCGGAAAAATCATTAATATTCATCCGTCACTGCTTCCTGCATTTCCTGGGAAGGATGCTGTCGGACAGGCGTTGGCTTATGGAGTCAAAGTCAGTGGGGTTACCGTTCATTTTGTAGATGGAGGTATGGATACCGGGGCCATTATTGCCCAGCGTATGGTAGAAGTACACGAGCATGATACAGCGGATTCGTTATCTGCAGCTATTCAATCCGTGGAACGCCAGCTCTATCCGGAAGTGGTTAGCAGACTGGCTCAAGGCAAAATTCATTTGAATGGTCGCAAGGTGGTTTCACTTCTCTAAAAATGATTGTAATTTGTCATATCATTGTCATATCAAGAATGCTGTATAAGCATTTTCCGATATTTCTCGGGAAATAAATTGATAAAGAGCTAAAGGAGGAGACAGGGTGACTATTAAAAGAGCACTCGTTAGTGTATCGGATAAACGGGGGATCGTGGAGTTTTGCCGCGAGTTGTCCAAATTAGGTGTGGAGATCGTTTCGACAGGGGGAACGAGCAGCTTGCTGGCGAAGGAGGGCATTCCTGTTATCGGAATTTCAGAGGTGACGGGATTTCCTGAAATTATGGACGGACGAGTTAAAACGCTCCATCCTGCGGTACACAGCGGCTTGCTGGCTGTTCGGGATAATGAAGAGCATCAGCGCCAGATGAAGGAGCTTGGCTTGGGTTATATTGATCTGGTCGTTGTGAATCTGTATCCTTTTGCGGAAACGATTGCCAAACCCGGTGTAACCTATGAGGACGCGATTGAAAATATCGACATCGGCGGTCCAACTATGCTGCGTTCTGCGGCGAAAAATCATGCTTTTGTAAGTGTCGTGGTCGATGCAGATGACTATAGCACCGTACTGGAAGAAATCCGCAAGGATGGCGATACCGAGCTGAACACCCGCAAGCGTTTGGCAGCAAAGGTGTTCCGTCATACGGCTGCATACGACGCTTTGATTTCCGATTATTTGTCGAATGTAACAGGCGAGCCATTGCCTGAGCGGTACACGGTAACCTATGAAAAAATTCAGGATTTGCGTTATGGAGAAAATCCACATCAACAGGCGGCTTTTTATCGTCAGCCATTGGCAGCGAAGGGTACCCTCACAACAGCCAAGCAGCTTCACGGTAAGGAGCTATCCTACAATAACATTAACGATGCTAACGCGGCACTGCAAATCGTCAAGGAATTCAGCGAACCAGCAGTGGTGGCGGTGAAGCATATGAACCCTTGCGGCGTGGGAATCGGCGGTAGTATTTATGAAGCGTACAGCAAGGCGTATGCGGCTGATCCAACCTCCATTTTTGGCGGTATTGTAGCGGCTAACCGAATTATTGACGGTGATACAGCCAAAAAACTGAGCGAAATCTTTTTGGAAATTGTACTGGCACCGGGCTTTACGAAAGAAGCGATGGAAATTTTAACGAAAAAGAAAAATATCCGTTTGCTTGATATGGGTGAGATGTCCCCGTCTGAACAGCCGGAGAGCCGTTTTGTTGTGACTTCTATTGAAGGTGGCATGGTTGTTCAGCAAAATGACATTCATGCTTTAGACCCGGATGCACTTACAGTTGTAACGGAGCGTGCGCCGTCCGCGGAAGAACTGAAACAGCTTTTGTTTAGCTGGAAAGTGGTTAAGCATGTGAAATCCAATGCCATCGTCTTAGCAGCAGACAATATGACCATTGGCGTAGGTGCAGGACAAATGAACCGTGTCGGAGCGGCCAAGATTGCCATTGAACAGGCTGGAGAAAAAACAAAGGGTGCGGTCCTGGCATCCGATGCATACTTCCCGATGGGCGATACGCTGGAGCTGGCAGCTAAAGCTGGCATTACGGCAGTTATTCAGCCGGGCGGCTCCATCAAGGACGAAGAATCCATCAAGGTTGCTAACGAATATGGCATTGCAATGGTCTTTACAGGCGTGCGTCACTTCAAGCACTAAGCTGCATTAGTTAGGATGCAAAGCATTTTCACACCTGAATGATCATAATAGGAGCGGGAGGAATCACCTGAATGGATATTTTGGTTATCGGAGGGGGCGGCCGCGAGCATGCGATTGTGTGGGCGCTGAAGAAGAGCCCCAAGGCCGGAAAAATCTACTGTGCGCCGGGCAATGCCGGCATTGGACAGCTAGCGGAGTGCGTTCCGATTCCGGTGAGTGAGTTTGACGCGCTAACAGAGCTGGCAGAATCCAAAAAAGTCGGACTTGTCGTGGTTGGCCCCGATGATCCGCTGGCTGACGGCATTGTGGATGCCTTTGAAGCGAAAGGCATTCCGGTATTCGGACCGCGTAAAAATGCAGCAGAAATTGAAGGTAGTAAAATCTTCATGAAGGATTTGCTGCACAAATACCATATTCCGACAGCAACCTATCGCAAGTTTTATACCTACGAGGAGGCACATGCCTACTTGAAGGAACAGCCGATTCCGGTGGTCATCAAGGCAGACGGACTGGCAGCGGGCAAAGGAGTGACGGTTGCCTTCTCGATGGAGGAGGCAGAAAAGGCTCTGTCCGATATTATGGTAGCGAAGGTGTTTGGAGAAGCGGGTGCACAGGTCGTGATCGAGGAATTTCTTGCCGGACAGGAGATGTCGATTCTCTCCTTTGTCGATGGTGAAACGGTTCGTCCGATGGCAGCGGCGCAAGACCACAAGCCGGTTTTTGATGGTGATAAAGGGCCAAACACCGGAGGCATGGGCACCTATTCTCCACTGCCGCACATAGCGGATTCCATTATTGAGGAAGCCATTGAGACGATTATTAAGCCGACGGCAAAAGCAATGGTTGCGGAAGGGCGCCCGTTCCGGGGTGTGTTATTCGCTGGATTGATGATTTCGCCAGATGGCAAGCCGAAGACGATTGAGTTTAACGCCCGCTTCGGTGATCCGGAAACTCAAGTCGTACTGCCCCGTCTAAAATCCGATCTACTCGATATTTTTCTCGCTGCCGTGAACGGCACGCTGGATCAGGTGGAGATCGAGTGGAAGGATGAAGCGGCGGTGTGTGTGGTGCTGGCTTCCGGAGGCTATCCAGCAGCCTACGCCAAAGGTATACCGATTCACGGACTGGATGAGGCAGACGAAGCCATCGTGTTCCATGCCGGCACAGGCATCAATGAGCAGGGGGAGTGGATAACGAACGGCGGACGCGTATTAGGCGTGGTCGGCTTAGGTCGTGACATTGCCGCGGCACGGGACAAGGCTTACGAGCAGGCGGCACGTATTACCTTTGAAGGCAAGCACAATCGTACGGATATTGCGGCAAAAGCATTGCTATAACAGAGCTTTACAAAATAAAGAGGACCTTTTCGGAGGTTCTCTTTTTTTGTTGTACGCACAGTATGGAATTGGTTTGACAAAAGCCTACTTATCCTATAGGATTAAAAATAAAAACTGACTGACTGATCAATCGGGAGGAGGGGACCTATGCAGCCACAGAAGGCGAAGCAGTCCGAAACCGCTGCGAATGAGCAATCTGCTGACCGTACTGGAGAAGAAACAGACCGTAGAACGCAGCTTCTCCACATTGCATTGAAGCGATTCGCTGAGCAGGGCTACCATCAAACGAAAATTTCAGATATCGTGGTGGAGGCTGGCGTAGCCCAAGGCACGTTTTATTGGCATTTTAAAAGCAAAGAGGCATTGGCACTGGAGATTATTGCTACAGGTCGTGAACAGCTACTGTCAGCGATAGGACAGGGTTATCGCCGCGATGCGGGAACGCTGGCTGATATGGTTAAGGCTTCTGAAGCACTGTTTGTCCGTTTATTTGATTTTGCCTTGGAGAATCGCTATCTGATGGGCTTGCTGTTGAGCGGCAGCGGCGTCGATGAACCGGTGCGTCAAAGTATCCGGGAGACAAGAACCGCAATGGAGCTGGCATTCCGGCGTAATATGGAAAGAGCAATCGAGCTGGACATGCTGCCTGCCGAACTGGATGTCGAATTACGGGCGGCATTACTTATGAGTATGATCGAGGGCGTCATTACACGCTGGCTATTCGGTTCCGAGGGAACACATGACCATATGAGGCAGGTAACGGCTAAAAGATTGGCGGCAGAGGCGGCTAGCTTTGAATTTTACGGCTTGTTAGGTCAAGGCTAGACGGTCAATATCGCATGAATGGGCAGTAGGCGATAAATAATATATAGCCAAATTACACATATGCATTCAATCATTTACATCCAGACAGGAGAGAACGATTTATGAAAACACGTAAAAAAGGGCTTCTGGTAACCACCCTTATGACTCTGGTATTGTTCAGCCTTGTGCTGGGTGCTTGCGGAACGAGACAGGAAGCTTCCAATACAGGTAACGGAGCGGGCAGCAGCAATGAGACAGCGGGTAATCAGCTTGAAGCTATCAAGAAGGCTGGTGTGATCAAGGTCGGCATGATGGGGACCTACCCACCGTACAATTTTTTGAACGATAAAAAGGAACTGGACGGATTTGATGTGGATATCGCCAAAGAATTGGCGAAGCGAATTGGAGTGAAACCGGAGTTTACAGCACAGGAATTTTCGGGACTGATTCCAAGCTTGCAAAAGAAAAAATTCGATGCGGTGATCAGCCAGGTAACGATTACAGAGGATCGTAAAAAGGCAATTGACTTCACAGAGCCTTATATCACAAACCATGTAAATAGTATCGTAAACAGCAAAACCAATGATATTACCAAGCTGGAGGATTTCAAAGGCAAAACCATTGGTGTCGGCTTAGGAACGAATGATGAGTCTTATCTGCGTAACGAAGTGCTGCCGAAGGTAGGCGATTTTGAGATTAAAACGTATGATGATGTCATTACGTCCTTAAAGGATCTTAACTCTGGCCGCATTGACGCAACCATTAACAATCTGTATGCACTCAAGCCTATTGTCGATAAAAATGGCTTTCAGATTAAAGCGGTGGGTGAACCGATTAAATCCGACCAAGCGGGCGTAGCCATTAACCAGAATGCGCCTGATCTTAAAGAAGCCTTGAACAAGGCTCTGAAAGCAATGAAGGAAGACGGCACATATAAAACAATTTTCAAAAAATGGTTCGGCGAGGAGCCAAAAGAATAACGCAAGCCTGTTACAGGCGTCTGGCTCCGGTCCTGGCTTTTATGCTGACATGGGGCCACTCGTCTGAAAGAAGGGAATATAACCGATGCTTGAATTAATGTGGGAGAATGTCCCTTTTCTATTAAAGGGCGCTTATTATACGCTGTATATTACGATTGTTTCTATGCTTTTCGGCTTAATCATTGGTTTGGTTGTAGCTGTCGCACGATTGAAGGGGAATCGCCCTGTCCGGTGGTTGGCGCGCAGTTATGTATCTATCATCCGGGGGACGCCCGTTCTGGTGCAGATTGCTGTCATTTATTATGGGCTGGATGATTACGGAATATCGTTTGGATCGCTGACGGCTGCTTGTCTTGCTCTCAGTATTAACACGGGAGCGTACTTATCGGAGACGTTCCGTGGGGCGATCCTCGCCGTACCACAGGGACAGACCGAAGCGGCCTATGCTACGGGCATGTCGCCCGGTCAAACGATGTGGCGTATCATTCTTCCACAGGCTGTACGCATTGCGATTCCCCCGATGGGGAATACGTTTGTTGGTATGCTTAAGGAAACGTCGCTTGTCTCGGTCATCGGGGTCAGTGAATTGATGCGTCAGGCACAGCTTTTACAGGCGCAGTATTTGCGCTACATGCCGTTTCTGCTCGAAATTGGCCTGATGTACTGGATTATGAGCATTGGATTCTCCGCTATACTGGAGCGGGTGGAAAAGCGTCTGGCTCGAGCCTATTAAGGTGGAGATGATGGAAGATGATAACAACACACGGATTGGGTAAACGTTTCGGAGAAGTAGAGGTTCTGAAAAGCATTGATTTTCAGGTCGCTGCTCGTGAAATCGTCGTATTGCATGGCCCGAGCGGCTCGGGTAAAAGTACCTTGCTGCGTTGCTTGAACGGTCTGGAGGAGCTGTCTTCCGGCAGGTTTGCAGTGAACGGGATTGAGGTCGATGCCATCGCTCCTCTTCGTACACGTCAAGCAGCCATACGTGACATTCGCAGACAGACGGGAATGGTGTTTCAGCAATTCAATTTGTACCCGCACAAAACGGCTATCGGCAATGTTATTGAAGGATTGCTGACAGTGAAAAAAATGCCGCGTGACCAGGCCATATCCATCGGGCAACGGTTGCTGGAGCGTGTGGGCCTGGCGGACAAGCAGGACGTACATCCTGCGCGTTTGTCTGGTGGCCAGCAGCAACGGGTGGCCATTGCACGTGCGCTGGCGATGGACCCGACGATCATGCTGTTCGACGAGCCGACCTCGGCGCTCGATCCCGAACTGGTCGGGGAAGTGCTGAGCGTGATGCGGGAGCTGGCTCAAGATGGCATGACGATGGTTGTCGTCACCCATGAGATGAAATTTGCCCGCGAGGTGGCGGACAAGATAGTATTTATGGCAGACGGTATTATTTTGGAGGAGGCTGCACCACAGGCATTTTTTGAGGCTCCCCAGCACGAAAGAACACGAAAATTTTTGCACCAGATTAGTGAGTTTTGAGACAAGATTGACGTTTGATTATAGATTATTAAGTGAGAAAGAAGGCTTTAATTATGAAAGTATCTACAACCTGGCATGGCAAACGCGCATTTACTTCGGAGGGACCGTCCGGTTATTCGGTTGGGATGGATGCTACGGCTGCATATGGCGGCGATGGTAAGGGGATGACACCAATGGAGCTGCTGCTGGCAGGTCTGGCTGGATGTATCGGTATTGATATTACGATGATTCTCGATCGTTTCTTGTCAGACATTACCCGAATTGATATTGATGCAGAAGGTACGCGCAAGGAACAAATGCCGACAGGCTTTACAGCAATTGATCTGACGTTCCATGTAGATGGAGATATACCGGATTATCGTGTGTGGAAGGCGATTCAGATGGGCAAGGAAAAATATTGTGCAGTATCCGATTCCTTAAAAGCGGACATTCGCATGCACCTCATTTTGAATGGAGTTGAAGTACCGCAGCCTGCATAAGTGCGGGAGTTTACAAGGAGAGTCTGCCTGTGTCATATACAGGGGCTCTCTGTTTTCTTTTTATTATGGCTATGTTAAATCATAATGTTGATTTTCGACCAAAAGAAAACCGCCCTGACAGGCGGTAATTGAACTATTGTATCCTATACTTCCCAAGCATTTCTCCCCAGGGTGATATCCCCTCCTCCCTGAAACCTGATTTTCTATATAGCTTTCTAGCTAGTTCATTGTCTGGTTTATATCCAATCATTATAACATCAGTTCTATCACTGGCTTTCCTTATTTCGTCAATAACCAGCAACATAGCATTGTAACCATGGCCAAAACCTTGAAATCTTTCGTCAATCATAAATCGGTAAACCCAGTAATTCCCGTCATCCGGATCTAAACCAAACATCGTAAAACCAACCATTACGTTGTCATTGTAAATAGCTTTAGATAAAAATCCATCTAAAAACTGACGTTCCGCAATTGAAAAAAGATTAGATACAATAAATCTTTTTTGCTCTGGTTTCGGTTTAAGTTGAGCACATTCTTCCCAATTACTTTTGTCGATTGCTTTTAGCGTAATCATTTTGGATTCCTCCTATACAGGGAAATCCGTATAGACTTCCCTATTTTTTAGACCTCTCTAATATCTTACCTGGATGCATTTTCACACCACATCACTCCTTCCATAAAATCATATGAATTTAGTCTTACATCTTTGCCTTTGAATATTTTACAGTTTTTATCATATCCTAATTCTTCACAATTTGGGTACTAATTTTTACATATAACTAAAGTTTACTTCCCTTTCAGTAAGAAAACGATCATTTTAAGGATCGATTGCTGCGGGATGAATCGTTCAGAACCACTACCCGCTTCCTTTTGACTTGCGTTCCCGCAGCAATAGATAGAGAAAATAGGGCGCGCCAATGACGGCTGTCACAATACCGGCAGGAATTTCGAGTGGCGGCTTCAAGCCTCGTCCCAGCGCGTCGGCGAGGACGAGAATCAGGGCGCCGATCATCGCCGCGCCGGGCAGCAGGTAACGGTGGCGGTTGCCAAACAAGCGTCGTGCCAGATGCGGTGCCAGCAGGCCGATAAAGCCAATGGAGCCGATAGCAGCGACACAGGCGGCAGCCAGGGCCACAGACACGGCCAGTAGTCCTGTGCGCACGCGTTTCACGTTAAGTCCCAGCCCAGCCGAGCTTTCTTCATCCAGGCCCATAATGTCCAGCTTGCGCTGTAGCGTATAGGCGAGGGGCAGCAGGACGATTAGCCAGGGCAGTAGACCGTATACCTCGTCC
>NZ_ASSB01000303.1:0-1938 GCF_000520755.1 Paenibacillus sp. 1-18 | reverse complement strand
ATGAACTCTTCTGTGGTGTTGCCGGGCTCTATACGGATCTCAGTCTGAGACAAATCTGGAAGGAATCTGATGTGGTGATTACGCTGGGCAGCCGATTGGAAGAAACGGCTACGTTTGAGTGGGATATTCTGCTAGAGAATACACCTTTAATTCAAGTTAATGTCGAGCTGGAGGATTTTGCACACGAATACAGGGGCATCAAGGTGCTTGGTGATGGATATGCAGCATTAGAGCAATGGGTCCAACGGTACGGACACAAACCTGATGAAGTGTGGCTTGAAACGATCAGAAGTTGTAAACAGAAGGCATTTTCTAACAGAGCCATTTATCTGGAGGAGCTGAAAAAGACCCCTGGAATCCACGTTCCAGAGCTGCTGGAGATCATTCAGACGGAATTTCCGGAAAATCTGGTGCTTCTTCAAGAGAATGGATTGCAGGATATGTGGTCTTACTTTTATCCATATTTTCGCTTCACGCAAGGCTCTCTTTCGATTGTCCCCAGTGACCAAACGAGCCTTGGATTCGGTGCGGCTGCTGCTTTGGGAGCAAGCGTGGCAACAGAACGTCCAGTAGTGGCACTGGTCGGTGACGGTGCGTTCAATCTCTTCTATTCGGATTTTATGACGGCGGTGCAGTATCAAATACCGTTAATCTATATCGTACTCAATAATGGCGGCTACGGTTGGCTGCAAAATCAGATGAATTATAAGCATCTTTCGGATCAATCCTTGCCATTTGTCTCCGAGGAGGCCAAGGCAGGAATCCAAATTCCACAGTATGAGTTTGTGGAAAGTCTTGCGATCCGGAGCAAGGGGGAGGCCCAAGAACAGCTTCGGCTTGCTTGGGAGAAGTATCAGGAGAACAAGCTTGTGGTCGTCGAGGTATATGCTAATCTTGCAGATGTGCATGAGAAAATCAGTCATGTGTATGGCGACTTTCCTCTCTACGAGCAAAAGGCTTCCAAGAACTAATTTCAGCGAAGGACGTGGGTACAGTGAGAAGACGTGTTGTGGTGACAGGACAGGGAGTCGTAACGCCGGTTGGGCTTAATCTTTCAGATTTCTGGAATTCACTGTTGGAAGGAAAGAGCGGAATCGGACCTGTCACTGTTTTCGATACAGCGGACATTCCGACAAAGATTGGCGCACAGGTTACGGGCTTTGATCCGCTGCAATATATGAGCAAGAAGGAAGCTAATAAAGTTGCACAGTTCACTCAGTTTGCCCTGGCGGCTGCCCGGCAGGCAGTCGAGCAATCCAAATTAGTGATAGATGAGCGAAATGCAAGCCGCGTGGGGGTTATTGTCGGCTCTGGAGCAGGCGGTCTCGACGTAATAGAGGAGAACTACAGGAAGCTAACAGAGCTTGGTCCCAAGAGGGTTTCTCCTTATTTTGTTTCCTCCATGATGATTAATTCTGCGCCTGGCGAAATCTCCATTGCTATCGGAGCTAAGGGACCTTCGTTTGCTGTGGTTACGGCTTGTGCTACCGGAAGTAATGCCATTGGTGAAGCATTGCGTACGATCCAGTATGGGACGGCTGATGTTGTGGTTGCCGGAGGAGCAGAAGCGAATTTCAGTCAGCTTGATTTAGCATCCTTTGCGAATATCCATGCGCTCTCCAGACGCAATGAAGAGCCGCAGAAGGCCAGTCGTCCGTTTGATGTGGACCGCGACGGATTCGTCATCGGCGGAGGAGCAGGGGTGTTGGTGCTGGAGGAGCTGGAGCATGCCTTGAACCGCGGAGCCACGATTTTGGCCGAGGTTGCGGGTTATGGATGCACGACCGATGCGTACCATATCACGGCTCCTGATCCCTCGGGCTCCGGTCCGGCGGAAGCGATCAGCATCGCTCTGCAGGATGGCGGTTTGACACCGCAGGAAATCGACTATGTCAATGCCCATGGTACGAGTACGCCGTTTAACGACCGTATGGAGAT
>NZ_ASSB01000302.1:0-5171 GCF_000520755.1 Paenibacillus sp. 1-18 | reverse complement strand
CCATTTTTGTTGTCCAACTAAGTGTAGCCGATCCAATGGCGCCTCCTTAAAGGGGCGCCCTTTTCTTATCCATTTATCTCTCAATAAAAGAAAATTGTACATTTAAATATAATTTGGACTTAAACAGCTCTTACAAAAGTAATCCGGCATCTCTTGCTTTTTGCACGGCTTCTTCTCGATTGTTGACTCCCAGCTTGTCGTAGAGAGTGGAAGCGTAATTTCTTACGGTGCCGTTGGATAGGTAAAGTTTCTCAGAAATTGTTTTATAACGGTTTCCTTGAGATAAAAGATTCAAAACCTCTAGTTCGCGTTTCGTTAAGCCATACTCTTCTCCATCTGACCATGGTCCGACTGACTCTTCTTCATCATTTCCGTCCCACATTCTATGGAACAAATCTTGGTTTATTACCGTGCCTCCCCGATAGACGAGGCGAATCGTTTCAGCCAGTTCACGCGATTCTATGGATTTCAGCAAATAGCCGTCAGCGCCGCTTCGCATGATTTCCTTCGCCCTCTCTGTATCCTGAAACGTTGACAGGATGAGGACGCGAATGTCAGGCCATGTTTCCTTGATTATTTGGGTCGCACGAATCCCATCCTGATTGGGCATCTCCAAATCCATTAATATCAAATCCGGATTCAGGCTTCTGCACAATTCCACAGCTTGCTCCCCATCTTCAGCCACCCCCACTACCTGCAAGTCCTCCTGTCCGTCCAAGATGGTATGGAGGCTATCTCGGATAAACGAATGATCATCGACGATACACAAGCGGATTCTTTCATCGGACAATTGTACAAGTCTAGGTAACACACATGAGATGAACGTCCCTTCGCCCTTTTCGGAGTATACAGTGACTCTCCCTTGTAACTGTGTCGCACGTTCTTTCATTGCAGTTAATCCGAAGCCATCCTTCCACTCCTCCACTCCGCCGCCATTATCCTGTACATCCAATCTCGTCTGTTGCGGCTCAAAATGCAGTGACACAATGATTTCGGTTGATTGTCCGTGGCGCACAGCATTAGTCAGCGATTCCTGCAAGCACCGATAAAGAGTCATTTTCGCTTGTTTGGAGACCATGTACTCTTCCCCTATTATTCGAGTGCGTACATTTACTTTTGCATGTTTCTGGAACTCCTCTGCTAATTGTTGCAAAGTAACAGTCAAGGGAAGCGATTCTTGTGGTGAATCTATTTGATGCAAATAGGCTCTCACTTCCTCCATACTGTTACGGGCTAATTGCAATAATGTGTCGATTTTCTGCTCCCCATCTTTTGTTGCTAATTCCGTACGCAATATTTCCAACCCCATAATGATCGAGGTATAGGAATGCCCCATCGTATCATGCAAATCTTTGGAAAGTCTATCGCGCTCCTCTAACAAAGTAATCTGCTCAATCTGAGATAGGTACTGTTCCAGCACAAGCTTCTGATTGCGTATAATTTCATTTTGGCGGTAATTAGAAACTAGTAAGTGAAAGGAAAATCCCATCGCAAAAGCCAGACCGAGTGGGATAATCGCCCATAGATCTGTTCCTGGGGAAAATATTGCAATGAGCAATGGAAACAAAACAACTGTGATAGAACCCGACCAACGGAATGATTTATGAGCACTATTTGCCGCGATCATGAAAGTTGGCATTAAAAATGCAAGATATGCCGCCGGAAATAATAAGGTTAAGTAGAAGCACACTCCGCCAAACAAAACCATCTCAGTAAGCAGATAGTAGCGATAACTGAACATTAAACAAATCCAAGGTATTGAAAATGCGGCAATTTCCCAAAGAACGATGATCCAAAGGGGCACAGTTAAATGGTCTTGGTGTTGGATAGTAGTTATCATCAATGAAAACCAGATGACAAAACGTATACAAAGCAATAACCAGTCATACCAGAACCATTGTTTCCAGGTTGTAAACAAATTATCACCTCTTAATAGCTTTAAACATGGAATGCGTGTACATTCCGACTATTTGAACTAAGCTGTTTCCAATGCGAGTATTGATCCAGACGAGAATACACCCAGAGAGCATGACACATATAGCCTTTTCCCATGAATCTACAGCGAATCCCCATAAGTATATATCAAGATGTTGAAAAAGTATCGGTGTAACGATAATTACGAGCGGAGCTATGTACAATATAACGGCACATATAAGGCTAATCACCCCAATAAAAAATTTCTGCATAAGCCAAAAAACGGCCCTCCAATTGCTACTATTAAGAATGGCTTCTCTCGCTTTCATCCATTTATCCCTTCCACTGTTTGTCCTTGTCGGGATTGGCTCTATCGATATATCCGTATAAACCTTCGTCTGAATGCGTTCATATTGGACAAACGTGTGAGTTGTTCGCAACACACACGCCAACAAGGGAATGCCCACGAAGATAACCGTCATCCCCAACGCAAATGTAATGCTGACCAAATAGAAGCAAAAATAAAACAGTCCCGATCCGAAGGTAAACAACAAAAAGTAGAAATCTTGCAACCTTTTGCGAGCTGATTCTTTCGTCATTTGATTCTCTCCTACTCTTTATTTTATTTGCTAATCCGTTATGAATTGCCCTTCGAATCTAACTTGTTATCTGTCACATACGGTAGTGTCAAAGTGTCATATTTGTAGGTCATGACTATAAAACAAGCTGTACTAAGCTCTTTTTTATGTCATGCATTAGAAGACGAAAGGTCACTAGCTACTATGACTTGCCGCTTGCTACACTCGGTTCATACACGGGTGAGTCGACATTTCTACCAGCATGATTTCTGCGTGTTCCCAATAATCCTTAGAAGTTGGAGAATTAAAACCATCGACATCCACGGCCAATATTCAAATGACGAAAGCTCCCAATAACGCAAAAGAAGTAGAATCTTTTGCTGATCCGTTGTTCGCGGAAAAAATGAAGAAGTACAATGTGAACGGTTCAAGTTTTGCCGTCGTCCATGATGGAAAAGAATATTTTTAAACCATTAGGCATGAAGTCTACCAGTGTGCGCTTTACGTCTGACCTTCTCAAGAGAATGGCTACACATTACGGTCCCACTGGCGATCCTCATCCAACATATGGGCACGCCCTAACTGATGGACCACAAGGAAGCATTTTGTCCATTGGAGAAGACATGTCAAAGTACATGATTATGCAGCTACAGAATGGGAAGTTTGGAGATAAAGAAATCGTAACATGTGGTATTAAAAGGCGGAAACATGCCGGGATATTCTTCGTTGATGGTTTTGGTGCCTGAACAAAAAACCGCATTTTTCATGTCTTACAATAATGATTCCATGATGAGTCTAGATGTGTACGATGCGTTCATGGATCATTATTTTCCTCGAACTATCACTGTGAAGAAACCAACATACCACCAGTTAGAGGAAAAAGAAGCGCAAAAATACGTGGGTCTATATCAAAATACACGTGTATTCGCAATTCGTACCCACTTTTCCTATGAGAATGGGGCGTTGGTCATGGAAGATGAAACAGCTGGAAAACAAGTACTCAAAATGATTCACCCATTGTTGTTTGAAGATGCAGAAGGAAATAGACAATCTTCTGCTTTAGAGATCATGAATGCTAAAATAGGTAATCTATTTAATCCAATGGGCACGATGACACAAGGGGAATTTGCTGACGCCTTGTTACTTGCACACGGAGGGTACACTTTCCCAGACGAAATCGAAAAAATCAAGAAGCAACTCATAGTAGGCATACCAAGATATGACCGTGCCACTCCGATTACCCGACAAGTTGCAGCAACCATGATTCAAAATTTGAAGCAGATTCAACCTGACCAAGATACCAACATCAATACTGATGGCTCCTTTACCTTCCGTCCAAAGAATTTATTACTTCGTCAAGAAGCGAGCGCCTTGCTCGATTTAGCTTTTGGCTATTATGCTCTGCCTATTAAACAGAAATAAAAAAACGCCATTCCTGTTTCAGTGTCTGAGGTGTTCTAACATTACCATAAACAAAAGCTGTGTATATTTATAATAATGCCTTCACCAATTATCTTACTTCCCTTCTAGCTTCTCCACCGCGATACCGCCTCCGCCCTTATGTATACGGCGTCCAACTAACGGGACGCCTTTTTCCATTATGACGTTGATGTGCAACTTACATCCCCGGCTTCCTATGATGTCCCCATCGCAATCCAGAGAATCCACCCCTCACATATCTGACCCGATTGTCTGCGTTCCACTGTAAGCACTCCCGAATACCTCTGTCGCTGTGTAACAGATACCGTCACTCCCGGTACGCTCGCATTAGCGGTGATTGCATATTGTGTGTCTATAAAGGGCTTCTCAAACACAACGTTTACTTCACTTGTAACCGCCTGTGCAGCTAGATAAAAAGAAATGCTGCCAAATTGGGGTGAAGTCGCTTTACTGTCCGTAGTCCTGTCATTGGTCGGTGAGCCATCGTGAATGGCATTCCGACCTAATTCTTTTTCATCGTGAAAAGCTAGATCTTGCTCAGGCAATTGCATTCGCTGCTTTGGACGCTGTCTTCCTTCCGCAATATGAATACTGGTTATGGAACAATCCAGCAACGAATCTTGCTCGTTCTGATCTTCCGCCTTCATAGACGTCATGTCATTACCCGTTCCGTATTCGGTATCTGACTCAGGCACAGACAACAGCAGCACAGATGCTCGATTCATCTGCATCGCTTCCTCCAGCGTTTTGGGAAGCTTATGCTTTTTCCATGCTGCTTCCTCTATAGCTTGAACCGGGGGATCCTTCTCTACAGGGACAGCTGCACTTGCCGTTCCACGCTGAGTGGTTCTGTGACTGCCAGCAAGCGAAGCAGGTTTCTCCTTGCTTACACGGGGAGAGGGAACTGTATTGGAAAGGTTACGCCGTGCTATTTTTTTATCCTTATGACCATGGTTCATACGATGGTTCATGGTGACCGCTCCTTTGGCACAGGAGTGAATAAGCGGTCGCTCCGCTTCATTCACCCGGCTGGGAATCATGGCTAATGCCTATAAGCTAGCCTATGCGCATAAGGGCGCCCACGTCACTCAGTTGCACAGTCCAGCATAATTTGCGCCCAGCGATGTGCTGAATGCTGCCATAAAAACCGTCTCCGCACCTCACCAAGCCCGGCTTCTCCCATCCGTCGCCGCAAGTCAGTCTGCCGGAGCAGTCCGATGATGGCCGCGGCCATTTCCC
>NZ_ASSB01000301.1:0-20793 GCF_000520755.1 Paenibacillus sp. 1-18 | reverse complement strand
GATCAAGCAACATTTGAATATTCCAACGCTGTTTGGGACAACCGAAAATGCGGTCTATGGGCAACTCTTTTGTGCGCTCATCGTTTATGTCCTGCTTAAATGGTTATTTGATACCGCTCAAGGGACGTGGCCCCAACATGCCATTCTTTCCTTTGCTCGATTTTCTCGTCTTTTTCTTCTGCAAAATCTACCGGTGGAATGGATGATCCAGATTCAGCATGTTCTTCTTAAGCGTGTCTCTGCTTCTATTAATTAAATTACTTATTCTGGTTAATCAACAGACGTGAAAAAATATATATAAATATTAAGTAGCCCTTCTTAATAGCCTGGACACAAGTCCAAGCAGGAACACGAACAATGCGGTTCCGAGTATGGCGGGAATGACTGCAAAATCACCAATGACCGGACCCCAGCTTCCCAATAGGGTAACACCGAGCCAAGCTCCTACAAATCCGGCAATCATGGAGCCTGCAACGCCGCCTGGCATTTCATGTCCAGCCAGCGCGTCGCCTATTAATCCGATAATAATAGCCATGATAATACTTAGTACAATTCCCCACACAAGGATCGCCTCCCTTATCCCTCAGTCTCACAGAAACACAATGCTTTTGATAATGCGAAAGCTTCGTGTGCTGCTTTGTCATGCTTACTTCGTATATAAACGCAGGGACCTTGAGTGAAACAACAAGCCATCCGGCTTCGCCTACAGGGGAGGAGTGGAAGAAGGTCGTAAACACGCTCGGCAGTAAAGCACAGGAACGGTAAACATCAGCCAAATGATTCCTGCCAGATAGCCACCCGCAATGTCGGTCGGAAAGTGAACCCCCAAATATACACGGCTTAGCCCAATCAAGAGAATGAGTAGTGAACCAAGGAAACATGGAAGGAAGAGTGAACGGTTACGAATTTGTCGTTCTATGGCCCAAATGGCAAATATAGTTCCGTAAAATCCCATGGAGATCATGGCATGTCCACTGGGAAAGCTGTAACCTCCGGCTTCTACCAAATGTTGAAGTGCCGGGCGCTCTCGCTGCAAAATTTCTTTGATGAGCGTATTCAGTCCCCACATCGCCGTAAAGCTGCCTATGACTGCAAAGGAATAAGCCTTTAACCGAATATATACCCGGCACAAGAATGCAACGCCGAGGGCAACGAGCAACGATATACGGAATGAACCGAAGGATGTAATGAATATAGCAACAGGGAGCAAGCTGTAATTAGGAGTTGTCATCTGTGGAAAAATCAAACTTTGAATACGTTCATCCCAATGTAAAAAGGGAGCTGTGCCGATCCATCGGATGGAGTAGGCGATGAGAAGCAAAATAACAATCATGACGATAGACGCATACAGACTGCGGCGTAAATAACTTGGCAGGAAACGGAATGATTGAGACTTTTGAGGTAGCATATATAGCCAATCTCCCTCCTTATGGCAAGTTGATAGATTGATCATGTTGTACTATAAACTTAACTAATCATGAGCTTGAAAGCAAAATTGACTGAGGTTCCGGATGGATTCATAGCGAGACCTCTACAATAGAATTGAAATAATGGAAAAATATATATATTAAATAATAAAAATAAAGCTCGTATTCCGCTGCGCTTCTGTTGCTGCGACCGGAGATACGAGCTTTATTTATGAGCACATCATCAGTGTTGCCAAAAAAGATAGGTCATAGGGCATTAAACGCCCTGTCGTATGGGCGATCAGGAGGGCTTGCGCAATCTGCCCAGTTCAGAGACGACGGCTTCTACCTCTGAGATACTCAGGTTAGGTTTGCTTATCACCATATCATAGACATCGTAGATGTCCTCATATTGCTCCAGTGAGAAAGCAGACGCTTGCATAGCAGCTCCACTCGCCATACGAAGCTTGGTTTTAATACCTTCAATCATATACTCAATGTTGGCATGAGACGGTACAGACAAATCCATTGTTAATGTTCCATCCTTTCATAACAGGGGAAGTTGCCTGTATTGTATCATGTTTTTGTTGTAGAATGTACTGAAAGCCAGAATGCCGATAAAACAACAGAATCAAGGAGGATGGACAAAGGTGTCTTTGTATAATCGAGCTTCCGCATCTGGTCGCTCCCCCTTAGATCGTAATGTAGAAAAAACAGATCGTGAGGGACTTTTACCGTTTTTTCGGAAAATTCATGATCAGCATACTATAGATAAGTTGACCTTTGTTTGTATCGGTACGGATCGTTCATCAGGTGACTCGCTGGGGCCGTTGGTCGGTACCATGCTCAAGGAGCAGGGGTTTCCACACGTAATTGGCACATTGACAAAGCCGTGTGACGCGGATCATCTGGTTTCGTATCTGGAGCGTATTCCCCAGGATCATCACGTCATCGCCATAGACGCTTGTCTTGGACAACAGGGATCGACGGGGATGTTTCTTACTGCACGCGAGCCGTTGACTCCGGCCCGCTCCGTTGGACTGGCCCTGCCGTCTGTTGGACATTACAGCGTTGCAGCTATTGTAAACGAGCGCAGCCCCAAGCCCTACTGGACCTTGCAAATGACGTCACTCCACCTCGTCATGACGATGGCTGCACATATTGCTAACGCTGCGGCCGCTGGATTTGGACTAAGAGCGGCAACGCCAGATTTTCCAGATGGCTACCGTTTCAGATATTGATGCTCTGCTTAATAATATACATCAGCATGTTCTACTTACTAATCATTCAGCTCCAATAGATTATATATAGAGAAGGAAGGGTTTCACATGAAAAATATATTGTGCGAAGGAACGACGATCTGCTATGCCGAACAGGGGAAAGGAGAGCCGATCATTCTGCTGCACGGATTTTGCGGAAGCTCCTCCTATTGGGATGAAGTTGTTCCCTTGCTATCCCAAAGCTATCGCTGTATTGTTCCGGATCTGCGTGGACATGGACGCAGCGATGCTCCGCTCGGGGCCTATACCATTGATCAAATGGCAAACGATGTACTTAAACTTCAAGAGCAGCTGGACATCCCGCAGGCTGCCTGGTTCGGTCACTCCTTAGGGGGCTATTTGACGCTTTCTGCAGTACAGAGATATGCGGAGCGTCTTACAGCCTTTGGGCTAATTCACTCAACTGCTTATGCGGATACCGAGGAAGGTAAAGAAAAGCGGAACAAGGCTGTATCCACCATTCAAACAGAGGGGATTACGAGCTTTGTAGACGGGCTCGTACCTGGGCTGTTTGCTCCAGACCATGTGGATTCTATGCCCGGACAGCTCCTTAAAGCCAAAGAAATTGGCTATAAAACGCCGCCGCAAGGGGCTGTAGGAACCTCGCTGGCTATGCGTGAGCGTCCTGACCGCCTAGATGTGCTGTCGGCCTCTGCCTTGCCAGCCCTTTTAGTGGCGGGTGAGCAGGATCATGCAGTTCCACCAGCCCGCACGTTTACAACGGATCGGCCAGGGGTAACTCAGGTTACCATACCGAAAGTTGGTCATATGAGCCTGTTTGAAGCACCTGAATTATTAGCTGATGCTATCTTGTCATTTTTGGAACACAATTTGAAAAGGTAAGCCTGAAGAAGAACTCAAAAACCTGAACCATTTGAATTGATAAATTGATGGTTCAGGTTTTTTGTGCTGCAAATTTCTTTAGCCGCGGTAACTATAGACTCGGTTTTCTGATTACTGCCAGGCGTTCAATTCATACTGCTTTTGTTCAAGGCAAACGCCGTCGGCAAACCGTCAATACTTTCTAAATTTTTCTCGTATGCATATTTTTTAATTCCTTTTTCACCCATCTGAATGCACACGTCCTTTAGTTTTTCCCGTTCGCTCGTAAATGTCATGAAGGGGACCGCAAAACCGCATGAATCCTGCACCATGTGAACGTCAATGACAATGATTTGTCTTGCTCCAGGAAGCGGGTCAAAGAGAGGATACAGCTCATTCCACCGCTCTGTATCGGGCAGCACGACTGTGCCAGTACCGTAGAGCCTTAATACAGAGGGCTCGCCCTCAAATGCGCAGAACATAATAGTTACCCGCCCATTTTCTATAAGGTGCGCACTTGTCTCGTTGCCGCTTCCCGACAAGTCGAGATAGGCTACCTCATGGTCTGACAAAATCCGAAAGGAATCATATCCCTTGGGGGAAAGATTAACGTGCCCTGTCTTGGATAGCGGTGCTGATCCTACAAAGAACATATGCTGTCGCTGTATGAACTCTTTATGCTCCGGTAATATCGAACTGAATTGTTTACCCATACTCCATCATCCTTTCCCCGATAAAATATCAACAGCAATTTTGTTTCAGTGGAAATAAATTTTAAAATTACTGTGTTGATTAATTGTATTTAATGTTTTATTTTTGTTTCGCATGAAACAAAAATAGCATAAGACTAATGGAGAAGCAATATTAAATTTTTAAAACACTCGTCATCCGCCAGTCACTTGATCGGCTACAAAGCATTGTACTATTGGATGTAACATTCCATACGTGTGCATTCTGATGCCGGATCATTGATGGTGAAAACGGAATGTGAATGTTATAAGTGGCATTTCTATATGGCGGCGGTATTTGGCTTTTGGAGAAGGATGTCTTACAATCAGAAGGAACAGGGTTCCTGGTTGTCTAGGCATCGGGATGAAAGGAAGGGAACGGCTTGTTTAGAAAAGATTATTTGCTCAGTATGATGGAAGAATTGACATCCGCAGTAGCAACGGTGCTCGGTCTAAGGCGTGAAAATAAACATATCGAAGCGCTGAAGCAACTAGATGATCTGCTCAACAAGCAGTTTCGTCTTCGTTCAGATTTGCTCAGACGATTACCGCCGGAGCAAATGATTGAGCTTTTCCGATTGGGCCCTGGAATTGAAGCGGATAAGCTTCAGCAGGTGGCTCGTATTTTGGAAGAAGAAGCCGTGATTTACCTGGAAACCGACAGAACAGACGAGGGAATACGAATTCTGATGAAATCTCTTCATCTATATTTGTACAGCGATTCGCACGGCGCAGCTCGTGAGCTACAGGTCTTGCCTGAACGGATTGCGTGTATCGTGAATCTGGTGCGCGAATATGAGCTTCCCCCTGAAACCAGCAAGCTGTTGGCTGCTTATTATGAGCGTGAGGACAGGCTGGACGAAGCTGCTGATGTTTGGTTCGGACTGGCATGGGAGCAGCCAGAGCTGCTATCGGAAGCAAAGTCATTTTACAGCCAATTGCTGGATAAGACCAATGCGGAACTGGAGCGGGGTGGAATTTCACGCCAGGAAGTCACCGAGGGTTTGGCCGAGATCACCCAATTACATGAAAGAAAGTGAGATGTACCTTTTGGATTCACTGCGTGAACTTATATACCAATTGACCACAGGAGGCTCTCTTATAACCGCGACGCTAAGTCAGCTTCGCAAACGAGAGGATGCTTCCTTTACTAAAGTACACATCAAGCCTGTGGAATTGAAAAACAAGCTGCATTACCAGTTTGCTTTTCATTACAGCAACAAAGTCATTCATGAAAACCTAACCCCTGACGAAGCTAATGAGCGCATGACCGCCTTGTTTGAGGATACGTTCCGTCAAGGACTTTTATGTGCCAAGAATGCGGATTATCAGGTGCTGATCAGTAAAAAATATAAAGTTTCCATTCTGACAAAATCACCAAGTAAAAGTAAAGCCGATCTGTCTCATAATCGTAAAAAGCAATACGTGCTGGAGGAAGGGGAACGAATCCCGTTCCTGATTGAGCTTGGAATTATGAATGAGGATGGCAAGGTACTGGCTCGCAAGTACGATAAGTTTCGTCAAATCAACCGTTTTCTTGAAATGGTGCAGGATGTACTGCCTAGCCTTCCCGTAGGCCGTCCCTTGACGATTGTGGATTTTGGCTGTGGCAAATCGTATTTGACCTTTGCCTTGTATCACTACTTGGCTGTACAGCAAAAACGACCTTTGCAGATCGTCGGCTTGGATTTGAAGGCAGATGTCATTGAAACCTGTAACCTTCTGGCGCAAAAGCTGCAATACCGCCAATTGGAGTTTCTGGTCGGTGATATCGCAGATTATAACGAACTGGAGCAGGTGGATATGGTCGTTACCTTGCATGCCTGCGATACAGCCACGGATGCTGCGCTGGAAAAGGCCGTGCGCTGGGGAGCGTCCGTCATTTTATCGGTTCCATGCTGCCAGCATGAGCTGTTTGACCAGCTAGAAAGTCCCGTGCTGGAGCCATTGCTTTCTCATGGTATTCTGAAGGAGCGTTTTTCTGCACTGGCAACGGATGGAATCCGGGCTAAGCTGCTGGATATGATGGGATATCGGACACAGCTGCTGGAATTTATCGACATGGAGCACACACCTAAAAATATTCTGATTCGTGCCGTCAAAGGCCAAGCGGGAGAGAAATCCGTTCTATGGCGTGAATACACGGCATTTCGGGATTTTATTCATGCTGATCCATACTTGGAGCGCGCTTGTGCAGATTTGCTTCCCGAGGGAGCAGGGAAGACGCAGACACATCGTTAGAAATATAGTAAAAGTGGGGCCACTACGGAGCGGCTCCACTTTTTTTTGTAGTTCACAGCTTGCAGTTTGCAGCCACAGAGCACAGGTGGTTCACCTTGCTCCACGTACTCGTGCGTAGGGAGCTTCCTTCTACCCGCCGTAGGCACTTCTGAAAGCAGTGCATAAAGCGTCGCGGTCCACCTTCCATAATGTCGCGAGCTCCTCGCTCACATCTTCGTCCCACCAGTCGCACAGTAGTTTGCGGTTGCTGCGGTTTTCCGCAATCCAGATAAGGTGTCCGATGACCTTGCGACAGTACAGCTCCTCGCCCTGCTTGACCAGATCGGGAGCAATATGAACAGGCAGACGCTTGCGCGCTCGATATAGCTCCTTGCTGCATGCGCGCCTGATACCACGGGCCGTGGGCAAACGGGATTGTGGATTGTCATGTTTAGGAAATTTGCCGGGAGGCATATCGTACCCCCTCCTCTCTCCCATAGCTTATGCGGACAGAAGGCCAGGGGTCACTGACTCCCTGTTTGAGCGAAGTGGCGACTTGTTCAGCCGCTGTGATAAACTAATGAAAATAGAGCAAAGAAGGCAGGGAGTGGGCAGAGAGATGGATTATATATCTGGTGTCATTAATTATTTGTTTGAGATTATTCGTAGTCTTGGATATTTTGGTATTATGCTCGGATTGATGGTTGAGGTCATTCCGAGTGAAATTGTTCTCGCGTATGGTGGTTTCTTAGTATCCTCGGGTCATATTAATTTTATAGGCGCGGTCGTGTTTGGAACCATTGGTGGGTTGCTGGCTCAGTTGTTTATTTATTGGATTGGACGTTATGGTGGCAGGCCGGTATTGGATAAATACGGTAAATACATACTTATCAAAAAGAGTCATGTCGACCACGCTGAAGCATGGTTTAACAAATACGGCACAGGGGTCATTTTCACAGCTCGCTTTATCCCTGTTGTGCGTCACGCAATCTCAATCCCTGCCGGGCTTGCTCGAATGAACGTATGGCGCTTTATTATTTTGACGACGCTGGCGATTATACCTTGGTCTGTTCTGTTTATTTATTTAGGTATGCTGCTGGGAGACAAATGGGAGCAAATTGATGAGGTGGCTGCACCTTACATCAAACCGATTTTGCTGGTTGCTCTTGCGCTCTTGATCATTTATTTTGTAATTAAATGGATTATGTCCAAAAACAAAAAAGGAAGTGTATAACATGAGCCGTACTAACGTATCGCAATATTTCGGAAAGGGCTTGAGCCCTGAGCAGTTTATGGAGGGAATGGAAAAAAACAAGGAAGCTTTCCGCTCCGGGTACGACCAGTTTGTCTGGAATAGCGAAGAGGATCGGGAGTATTTTGAAAGCTTGAACCATCGGGATGATCTGCGTGTACTTATTTTGGCTGCCGACTGGTGTGGCGACGTGGTACGCAACGTGCCAGTTGTATTCCGTGCGTTGGAGAATAGCGGTATTCCGACCGAAGTATTGATTTTGGAAAATCATCAGGCGTTAATGGACGACTTCCTGACCATGGGTGGACGTGCAGTGCCGATTGTAATTTTTGCCGATACAGGGGGCCACGTACTGGGTCATTGGGGACCACGCCCTGCACATGTTCAACAAATCATGACCGAGTTCAAACGTGAAAATCCGGATCGGGAAGCCGATGATTATCAAGAGAAAATTGCGGTGGCCCGTCAAGAAATGGCTGTGAAATATGGGGAGGGAACCGAGGTTCATCCTGTGATTGTTCAGGAATTGCGCGAGCTGATCTCGGGATTTTAACTCATGACGTTATCCATTCGCAGCTTTAATCTCGGCCCACTCCAAACGAATGCTTATTTGCTTCAAGGGGATGATCCGCAGCGTGCCATTATTATTGATCCGGGGATGAACCCCGGCCCTTTGCTGAAAGCTATTGAACCGCTGACCATTGAGGCGATCTTGCTGACTCACGCCCATTTTGACCATATCGGTGGGGTTGAGGCGATTCGCAATGCCAAAGGGTGTCCGGTTTACCTGCACGCCTTGGAGCAAGACTGGCTGACATCTCCCAAGCTGAATGGCTCCTTGATGTGGCCGGAGGCATCGCCACCGATCTCGATGGAGCCTGCCGAATATGATTTGGCGGAAGGTCAGCAATTGAACCTGATCGGACATACATTCAAGGTGCTCCATACACCGGGGCATTCACCTGGTAGTGTGAGCTTTTTGTGCGGCAAGGATCTTTTTTCCGGGGATGTGCTATTCCGTCAAGGCGTCGGGCGTACGGATCTGCCTGGCGGTCGGGAACGAGACTTGTATGATTCGATTCAGAACAAATTGTTCCCGCTTGGAGATGATGTTACAGTGTATTCTGGTCACGGGCCCAAAACATCTATTGGTTATGAAAAAGCCAATAATCCGTATATCCGGTAAAATGTACGAATGTTTGAATTGGGGCAGAACCAAAGGTGTGACAGGTTTTGCCCCTTTTCGACAACAAATTATAAATTATGTATAGACAAAGGTTTTTATTTTTGTTAACATAAATTTATTGAAGTTACATACTAAACTCGCGAAGCACGCAAGCTGTGGATGAATCCCGGTTTGCGTTCTTTTTTTTGCCCATAAGAGGATAAAGAGGCATGAGGCCGTCAGATCACAAGGGGGGAGCAAGAATGAAAAGAAAACATATATATGGGTTACAGCGTGAACGTGGAGGTAGGCTCCGTTTTTCTAATATAATAGAAGATGAAGCTTCCGGGGTAGGCTCTGAACCGAAGGTCATAACGTGGAAGAAGATAACAAGACGGGCCTGCACCCATACACAAAACTGGCATGTAAGGCTGAATGAGCACAGGCAGGGACGTGGAGACGGTCAATTTTAAGAAGCACAGATGATATAGACAAGCTACTTATTTTTTAGTAGACTTAGCAGATAAGTTCAGACAAACGGGGGGGCTAACGATGCATCATTTAGGAGCTAGAATTATGATCGTCGCGGATGCTTTTGAGCAGAATCTTCCTGTGGGCGAACACGGTTATATCATTGCTTACGATCGTAATGCGGACAATGCTTTTGACTATGTCATTCGCGTCCCGAAGGTGAACCGCAACTTTTTTGTACCATCGGGGGACATCGAGCTAGAAGAAAGTATTCTGAAGCTGGAAGCCGAGCGGATTGAGCGTGAAGCGCTGATAGATTACGCCCTTGCTACTCATAATGAGAAACTGTTCAAACATGTGATGAACGGTGGTCTTGATTCAGTAGAGGCTGAGGAAGAAGAAACCGCGGCAGAATTGTTGTCACAGGCTGATTTTATCAAACAAGTCAATTTACGTGCTTGGATATAGGAGTCGGCTACTGCCGACTCTTTTTAGGAATATATAATGCACGATCTCGTTCCTATAGTTTTCGCGAAAGGCACCGAGAGGTGCTTTTTTTATATCCTTTTAGCAACATTTGCCTTATTGATGTACGGTTTGCTTCTGTACCGCGCCAAAGATTGAATTGTAAAAGGTTCTATCCTATAATTAAAAACGTTATTTCAAAGTTCGGTGCAGCATTTTTTGATATACATGAGGAGGGTTTTGTATGAACATTTCTACGGAAGATGTCCGTCACGTAGCCAAGCTGTCCCGGTTGAATCTGACCGCGGCCGAAGAAGAAACGATGACAGGGCAATTGAACGCCATTCTCCATTATGCGGAGAAATTGAATGAGCTGGATACGGAGCAGGTAAAGCCGACCACTCATGTACTGCACGTCAGCAATGTCATGCGGGACGACGAAGTTCGCGACAGTTTGACACTGGAGCAGGTCATGCGCAATGCACCTGAAGAAGAAGACGGACAGTTTAAAGTTCCTGCTGTTTTGGAATAAATTTTACATTTGAAAGGAGGATGCAAATTGAGCTTGTTCAATAACACATTGCCGGAAATACATAACAAGCTGCATCAAAAGGAAATTTCTGTGAGTGACCTGGTAGGACACGCTCTGGAGACGATTGGTGCGCGGGAAGACAAGATCAGGGCTTACATCACCGTTGACGAGGAGCAGGCCCGTGCATCCGCACGTCAGCTGGATGATCAGCTGGTTTCGGGAGAGGAACGCGGGTTATTGTTTGGCCTGCCAGTCGGTATTAAGGATAATATCGTGACGGAAGGGCTGCGTACAACATGCGGCAGTCAGTTTTTGAAAAATTTTAATCCTGTGTACAATGCCACGGTTGTCGACAAATTACGAGCAGCCCAAACCGTGACACTCGGTAAAATGAATATGGATGAATTCGCGATGGGTGGCTCTAACGAAAACTCCAGCTTTTTCCCGGCCCGTAACCCATGGGATCTGGAGCGTGTACCCGGCGGTTCCAGTGGCGGTTCGGCGGCGGCTGTAGCAGCGGGTGAGGCTTATTTCACTCTCGGCTCCGATACAGGCGGTTCCATTCGCCAGCCCGCTTCTTATTGCGGTGTAGTTGGTCTGAAGCCAACCTATGGCCTGGTATCACGTTATGGATTGGTGGCCTTCGCCTCCTCTTTGGATCAAATTGGACCTATCACCAAAAATGTTCAAGATTCGGCGTATGTCCTGCAGGCTATTGCAGGCTACGATCAGAAGGACTCTACTTCTGCGAAGGTTGACGTTCCTGATTATTTGAACGCTTTGACCGGAGATGTAAAAGGACTTCGCATTGCTGTACCCAAGGAGTACCTTGGTGAGGGCGTTGATCCACAGGTCAAGGAAAAGGTGCTGGATGCACTGAAAACGCTGGAAGGACTGGGTGCGGTATGGGAAGAAGTGTCTCTCCCTCATACAGAATATGCAGTAGCTACATATTACCTGTTGGCTTCATCCGAAGCGTCCTCCAATCTGGCCCGTTTTGACGGCGTGCGCTACGGTGTGCGTTCTGACAATCCGGACAACCTGCTTGATCTATATCATCAGTCCCGTACGCAGGGCTTTGGCCCTGAGGTGAAGCGCCGGATTATGCTGGGGACCTATGCGCTCAGTTCCGGGTACTATGATGCTTACTACCTGAAAGCTCAAAAAGTACGTACGCTGATTAAACAGGATTTTGACCGTGTATTTGAGCAATATGATGTTATTATCGGACCTACCGCGCCGACAACTGCTTTCAAAATCGGTTCGCAGGTGGATGATCCATTGACGATGTATTTGAACGATATTTTGACGATTCCGGTGAGTTTGGCCGGGGTGCCAGCTATTAGCATTCCTTGTGGTTTTGCAGATGGCATGCCAGTCGGACTGCAAATTATCGGGAAAGCCTTTGACGAGTCTTCCGTGCTGCGCGTCGCGCATGCATTTGAACAAAATACCGAATTTCACAAGCAGCGCCCACAGCTGTAATTTACCGAAAAGGAGGGAACCCATTCATGTCTACAACTACATCCAAGTATGAGACGGTCATCGGACTTGAAGTCCATGTGGAATTGCATACGAAGTCCAAAATATTTTGCGGATGCTCGACATCCTTCGGAGCACCGCCAAACTCACATACATGTCCAGTATGTCTCGGACATCCAGGAGTATTGCCGGTACTGAACCGTCAGGCCGTCGATTATGCGATGAAAGCTGCGATGGCGCTCAATTGTACCATTGCTGATGTGAGCAAGTTTGACCGCAAAAACTATTTTTATCCCGATTCACCGAAAGCTTACCAAATCTCGCAATACGATCAACCCATCGGCGAGAACGGCTGGATTGATATTGAGGTGAACGGTGAGACCAAACGTATCGGCATAACTCGACTGCATCTGGAAGAAGACGCAGGTAAATTAACCCATGTGGATGGCGGTTATGCGTCACTGGTTGATTTTAACCGGGTCGGTACACCATTGGTTGAAATCGTTTCGGAGCCGGAAATCTCTTCGCCGGAAGAGGCCAAGGCTTATCTGGAAAAAATACGTGCCATCATGCAGTATTGTGATGTATCCGATGTGAAGATGGAAGAAGGCTCACTTCGCTGTGACGCGAACATCAGTCTTCGTCCACGTGGACAAAAAGAGCTGGGTACCAAAGCGGAACTGAAAAACATGAACTCCTTCCGTGGCGTACAGCGCGGACTGGAATATGAGCAGTTCCGGCAGGAGCAGACGCTGGAGGAAGGCGGAACGATTGTACAGGAGACACGTCGTTGGGATGAGGCCCAAGGTAAAACCCTGTCCATGCGTGGCAAGGAACAGGCGCATGACTATCGTTATTTCCCGGACCCGGATCTTGTTACACTGCATATTGATGAGGAATGGAAAGAGCGCATCCGTGCTTCGATTCCTGAACTGCCTGACCAGCGTAAAGCACGCTACACTTCGGAATATGGATTGCCTGAGTATGATGCACAGGTGATTACGTCCTCCAAGCCATTGGCTGATTTGTTCGAGGATAGCCTTCAATATACTAAGGATGCCAAAGCAGTATCCAACTGGATTATGGGGGATTTGCTCGGCTATTTGAATAGTGCCGGTGTAGAGCTGTCGCAGGTTAAACTGACAGGTCGGGGCTTGGGTGAAATGATCGGACTGCTGGAGAAGGGGACGATTAATAGCAAAATCGCTAAAACGGTCTTCAAGGAAATGCTGGAGAGTGATAAGCTTCCACAGCAAATTGTTGAAGAAAAAGGGCTTGTGCAAATCAGTGATGAGGGTGCGGTCCTGACGATCGTCGAACAGGTTGTAGCGGCTAACCCGCAATCGGTGGAGGATTACAAAGCCGGCAAGCAAAAGGCCATCGGCTTCCTGGTTGGTCAAGTAATGAAGGAGAGCAAGGGTAAAGCAAACCCTGGTCTCGCCAATAAATTGCTGACTGAAGTGCTGAATCGCTAATGGCATAGTTTTGACAGGGGGGCTTGTCTTTAAGGGACAGGCCTCTTTTTGTATAGACGATGAGAAAAATTATGAGTTTCCTTTAGGAGGGAAAACAGCATGGTTACCCTGTGTTCATTAAAAGACGATGATATCGTAAGCCAGATATGGCGTCTGCAACACCTTGCTTATAGGCTGGAAGCGGAGCTAATTGGGTTTGACGAGATTCCGCCCCTCATGGATACATTTGATACGCTGAAAAGCTGTGGAGAGTCCTTTTATGGCTGGATGGAAGATGGGGAGCTGCTAGGCGCACTGGCTGTGCAGTCTGAGTCGCCCGGTTCACTTACTTTTACGCGTATGATGGTTCATCCGGATCATTTTCGTAAAGGGATTGCGGACTCCCTAATGAGACATGTTTTGAATGAACATCATAATATACCGTTGTTTATCGTCTCCACAGGAACTTTAAATACTCCCGCGGTTGCACTTTATCGTAAACATGGCTTTCGTCCTGTGTCAGCGGCTGAGGTTGCTCCCGGCGTGGAATTAACCACCTACCATCTGCATAACGTGGAATAATGCTCATAAACCGCGCACCCGGAGAGGGAAGCACACACAACCGGGAGGAGAGACTCGAATGAATAATCCGTGGATTATAGACGATTCACATATAATTTTACGGCTTTTATTATCTATGCTTCTCGGAGGTTTCATTGGCTTTGAACGCGAACGCTCCAATCACGCTGCCGGTTTGAGAACTCATATCATGGTCAGCCTTGGCTCGACACTGATTATGCTCCTCTCCATTTATGGCTTTGCCGACTTTATTAAAGAAGCCAATGTACGTATAGATCCAGCCCGTTTGGCTACAGCGGTGATTACTGGAGTGGGCTTTTTGGGCGCGGGGACCATTATGTTTACAGGCAAATCCATTACCGGCTTAACGACTGCCGCTTCGATTTGGGTCGTGGCAGCCATTGGTCTTGGTGTCGGTGCAGGCTTTTATTTCCCTTCAATCGCAGCGACGGTGCTTGTGTTTTTGAATTTATGGGTATTTAACAAAATCGAACTGCGGTATATGAGTGGACGCAAACGTCATTTAATTACTTTGTACGGATTGTCCTCTCATGGATTACTGGAGCAAATTTCGAATTATTTAGAACAAGAAAAAGTAGAAATACGCAAAATAACGATTAAGGAACATGAGCATGTGCCTTTTCATGAGCACCCGAATCAGCAGAGTATGGAAGTGTCCTTGGAAGTATTGACCCGCCACGATTTTGATCCAGTGCGTAGTGCAGCTGAGCTTCGACAATGGGAAGATGTAGCGGCAGTTTCCGTAGAATGAAGGGTTACCACGTATTTTCCAGTTACTCTTAAATCCGATTGGGGTACTATTTAACTATGAAGACATTTTCAACGGAACACGTATGGAATTCAAAGGGGAGGATGGCATGAACTCGGAACAACCGTTACCGTCTGGAGAGACACGGCGTCTACTAGGGTCAGAACAGCGGGAACAACCCTCACAGGGGAAACGTCTAAAATACGCTAGATTTCGCAAAGTGATTGCCATTATGATGGCAGTGTTGATACCTGGACTAGGGCATCTGTTTTTGGGGTTATTTATAAGGGGGCTTACATTTATTGTATTGCTCCTGTTAGATATTTTTGCGATGCTGTATGTTTCCTCCGATGGCTTGCGGATCAACATCCCGTTGCTTATTTTACTTGGATTATTTATACCTGGTTTGTATTTTTACAATGTATATGACGTCTTACAATCAGCAGATTACATGGTTCGTTACCGCCGTAAGCCAGATCGTTATGCACGAATGGATGCCAGAGGTCAGCAAAGTAGTCCTTTTTATGCATGGGAGCGAGGCTTGGCTTTTGCCGTACTGCTGGTAGCAGGAGGTGGACTTATGATTCTGTTCCGCATGAAGCCTCGCTGGCTGAGCATTTTTTTTGAGGATTATGGGTTCCTGGCGCTGGCCATTTTATTAATACTGATCGGTTTATTCATTTTTCTGCGGGAAATTGTCCTATCTTATAAGAGGAAAAAGTTGAAGGAAAGAGGGTGAAGCTGGCGTGCACCGTAAAATAAGAGTCGGGCGCTACACCTCTTCGCTTCTGTTGATAGCGGTAGGTGTTCTGCTTATCGCAGATGTGCTTCAAAATACTGAATATATGCTTCAGCTCCTTGTATGGTGGCCCGTAATTTTCGTGCTTTGGGGACTGGAGTATCTTATTTTTTTTGGTGTATACTACCGCAAAGAGGGCAAGTCTGACAATGGTAGGCGTTTCAGACCTGATCTTAAAGGGATTTTCTCTGCCTTGGTAGTAGCAGCCTCCGTTTTTATCGTGACCCAACAAAATCATTATATGTACCTGTGGAACCGGGTCAGTCTCAATCTGACGTCAGCCTCCATGGATTTTAGCCAGGCTAAAGAGAATCGATATGATATGGGCGGTGTGCTGGTGCCTGTAACCATGCAGACGTCCGATTTAGTGGTTGATTCGGTTAATGGTGATATAACGCTGATCAGACGGCCTGTGTCCAATATAGAGGTGCGTGGGACCCTGTGGGTGGATCAGGCACCTGCCGCTGAAGCAGACAAGATTGCACAGGCTTCCTCACTGACTTCTACCGACGGCAAGACCATTCAGATCCGTCCGGAGGTTCAGTCATATGGAGCATCCAGCAAGCGCCAGCCCCGTATGAATATGCTGATTACAGTACCGGAGGATCGGCGCTTCAATATGCAGATCAGAACCTCCAACGGGAATATTACCTTGAACGGAGTAGATGCCATCGACAGCATCCGGCTTGAGAGCGGTAATGGGAATCTCATCGTCAATGATGCTATCGGGAATGTCAAAGGGTCCACCCTGAACGGTCAGGTTAAATTGCACCGGATTACCGGAGATGTAGATATGCGAACAAACCGTGGCGACATGCAGGCAGGGGATATTGAAGGAGCTGTGGCGCTGTACACGGTAGTAGGTGATGTTCAAGTCGCACGCTCAAAAGGAGATATCACGACGGATACGCAAAATGGTGATATTAATGTGCTGAACTCTACAGCCAAGCTGAATGCAAATTCGCTTAATGGTGCGATCAAGGTGCATAGCGAGCAGGTGGGTGGAGATTGGAAAATATACAGCGCCGTCGGTGATATTGCTTTAGATCTTCCGTCGAACGGAGATTTTCAGTTAGAGGGCTCCAGCAGTTATGGTAATCTGCAATCCGAGTTTCCATTTAAGATAGACAGTAAAAGTATTTCGGGCCAAAACGGGACAGGCAAATATTTGATCAACGTAGAGGGGAACAGTAATTTAATGATTAAAAGATTACTAATGCCGACGTTGCCTGATTTAAATGGGGCTGGGAGTCCGACTGTGCCTGATCCATCTGAAGGCTCTCTAGTTGAACCGGAAGCCTCTGTTACAGATACCTCCACAGACACATCCGGCGATACTACAGCGCGTTGACAAGAAACTTCGGTAGACCGTACAATGTGAGTATGTCTAGATGGGCTGTAAATAGATGGATTATACATGGATAGGATCGTAAGTAAGGGATAAGGCGGTGGACATATATGGCAGCACGCGTCCAGCATGCTTTGGAACTTCTGAAGAAGACAGGTGTACGCATAACACCCCAGCGCCATGCCATATTAAACTATTTGATGGAATCTATGGGGCATCCGACCGCAGATGAAATATATCGAGCGCTCGAATCCAAGTTTCCAAGCATGAGTGTGGCTACGGTTTATAATAACTTAAAGATGTTTATAGAAGCGGGTATGGTACATGAGTTGACCTATGGAGATAACGCCAGTCGTTACGATGCCAATGTTTCGGAGCACTATCATATCATTTGCGAAAAATGCGGGAAAATTGAGGATTTCAGTTATCCTTATTTGGCTGATGTGGAAGGCCATGCCGCGTTGGAGACAGGCTTCGAGGTACGTGGACACCGTATGGAGTTATACGGAGTATGCAAAGATTGTAATAACAAACAAACGTAGGAATAGAAGCTTTTTGATGAGCATGCATATATTGTAATGGATTGGAAACGTGAGGAATTCCCCATAAGTGGGGATTTACCGCGTTTTTTTGTTTAACTCACTTTTTTATGTAATCTATCAAGTTTACAATATCCAGAAATCCAAAGTTTATATAATGGAGGTTCAATATTGGTCAGAAATCATTCCAGACGTCGTCGTAAGCGTTCACGATTCAAAGGAGCGGCAGGTTTGTTATTGTTTGCAGCGATCATCTGCACAATTACTGTCGTAAGGTATGGTAATCCCTTGCATGAGAAACCCGATTGGCAAGGCAGTGTGCG
This sequence comes from Paenibacillus sp. 1-18, assembly GCF_000520755.1. NCBI lineage: Bacteria > Bacillati > Bacillota > Bacilli > Caryophanales > Paenibacillaceae > Paenibacillus > Paenibacillus sp. 1-18. Next base: position 3,159 of record NZ_ASSB01000301.1, on the reverse strand, counting down.
TCCTATTTTTATTCAGGGCAAGTTAACAGGGTATGAGGCTCAGAACTCCGGCAAGAATATGCTGATTCCCTTCAAGCTAGTACAAAATCAAATTGATCCTACTATTCGGTATGAGGATGAGAACCAGACCATCATTTTGGCGACAAGACAAAACCTGCTCCATATGAACGTTTCGAAGTCGCAAGGAGAGCTAAATGGTAAAGCATATGCGCTGACCGCAACCCCGCAAGTGATTAGCGGTGAATTGTACATCCCGATACAAGCTGTTCGTGAAGTATATGGTGTGTCCGTTCACGAAGATCCGGTGACAGGTGCAGTCATCCTGATGAGAGCCGGGGATAAGGTCAAATTGGGAAGTGTAGAAAAGAAAGATGGGGGGCAGGATGATAAAATCGCTTTACGTAAAGATGCCTCTAGCCTATCTTTTATTTTGACAGATATATCTCAGCAAACGAAGGTGCGGATTTGGTCCAAACAGGGCGATTGGTATTTTGTGCAATTGGATAATGGCTATGCAGGATACGTCAAGGTAGACAATGTCTCTGAAGGTGGAGAGCTTGCGGTGTCTTCAGTTAAGGACGTTTTGTCCATCTCGGAGAAGCATTGGGAGGGTAGACCAGTTAACCTAGCTTGGGAGGCTGTCTATAATCGTAAGCCCAATCCTTCTACATTTGATCCTATGCCCGGGGTCAATGTAGTGAGTCCCACATGGTTCAGTGTCGTTGATCAGGAGGGTACTGTAGAAAGCAAGGCTGATTCGGCTTATGTCAGTTGGGCGCATCGTCAGGGGATGGAGGTATGGGGCTTACTGAGTAACAGCTTTAATCCCGAACTAACGACAGAAGCATTGTCTACCTTTGAACGGCGAAAGTCAATTGTGGATCAGATGATTTCATATGCCCAAGAATATGACCTGGACGGCATTAATATTGATTTTGAAAATGTTCATACGAAGGACGGCCCTAATGTTACCCAATTCTTGCGGGAGCTTAAGCCAATGGCTCGGGAACATGATTTGATATTATCCGTTGATGTTACGCCCAAATCTCAGAGTGAGATGTGGTCTGCTTTTTTAGATCGAAAATCATTGGGGAGTATTACAGATTACCTTATGGTAATGGCGTATGATGAACATTGGGCTGCCAGTCCCAAGGCAGGTTCTGTGGCCTCGCTGCCGTGGACGGAAGCGTCAATGAAGCGAATTCTTCAGGAGGACGAGGTCCCGTCGCAAAAAGTAGTGTTGGGAATTCCGTTATATACCCGTGTTTGGTCGGAGACTCCTGACAAAGGGAAGATTAAGGTTACCTCTAAATCACTTGGCATGGAGTCAGCAGCGGCCATCGTAGAAAAGTTTAAATTAAAGCCTAAATTCAGAGCTTCCGAAGGTCAAAATTATGTGGAATATACTGAAGACGGTGTGGTCAAAAAGATTTGGCTGGAGGATCAGGTGTCTCTGGAGGCGAGAGTGGAACTTGCCAAATCCCTGAAACTCGGAGGAATTGGTGTGTGGAATCGGTCCTTTGCAGATAAAAACGCATGGGAGACTTTAAAAGAAATAAGTAAATAAGCATAAAAAATTATACAATTGAAGAAGGAAGTTGTTTCTTTATGTAGAAGTGTTCACATATATCCAAATTTAGCGGTTAAGCCGCCTTGCAGGTATGGAGGGAGAAGTGCAGCAAACCAAATTAAACTTGATGTATGATGAATTGTTGCAGAAAAATTCGATAGGTGTTATTTCGTACAGGAAACCGGGAGAGTTTTTTCACGGAGCGATGTTGTACGACTTTGATGAACTTATTCTAATTATTGGAGAAGGCCAGCCACCAGCCAGGTTCATACAGCATTTACTTATTGATGGATTAAGATGTCAGGTGTTGCATGTATCACTTGCTTGTTTGAAGGGCTGGATTATCGCTGGTGAATATGCCAACGTTATAGATTATTTGCTGGAAGGACGTATCGTTTGGGAGAGAGATGACAGGGTCCGTCTTTTAAGACAGGAAATTGTCGAATTCAATGAACCGCTGCGGGAGCAAAAGAGGTTTCATGAGTTTTCTCGCTTCCTGGTCAATTACGTTCATGGTAAGAGAGCAATGCGAGAAGGTCGAACCATTGACGCGTATCAAAGTGTCTTGAAGGCGTTGGATCATTGGGCCTCAATTGAACTCATTGAGCGGGGGATTTATCCGAAGGTACATTTATGGCTTCAGGTACAGCCGTTGGATCGAACAGTCTATAAGCTGTATAACGAGCTCACATTGAGTATGGAAACTTTGGAGCAGCGGATTGAACTGGTACTGCTTGCTTGCGAATTTTCAGTTATGTCTAAAATGAAAGAGTGCTCTTCCCCGCTATTCCGCATATTAGGTAGCAGACGTGAGCCTTGGTCTATAGATGAACTCATTAATCATCCTGAGCTAAAAAATCTCCAACTGGATCTTACCGTCGTGCTTCGCAAACTGGTGTACCGTTCACTCATTAAGGAATCAAGTGCTGGGGGCTTTATAGATCGCACGCATCGTCGTGAACTGCGTTACTCTCTTATTTGATTGAGCAAGATCAGTTTTGTCAGGAAGAAAGGTCGTTAAGCTGACTTTTCTTCCTTTTTTTCATTTGGATAAAGTTATAAGTGGCTTAAAACATATAAATTATCAATTTAGGTTGACGAGTATATTAAATATGTGCTAAGTTATAACTCGCCCCATGAAGCAGCATGAATAATTTAGAACTGTTTAAAGCAGGATAAGTGTGTTGCATTCAAGCAAAAAAATGAAGTAAAAAAATAAATTTTAAAAAAGTGCTTGACGAAAAATGAGGTTATGTGTTACATTATTTAAGTCGCCGCTGAGACGCGGTGGTGAAACAAAGCGAGAACAAAAGTAAGTCAATAATGCAGGTTTGATCTTTGAAAACTGAACAACGAGTGAGTAATATGATTTTGTTCGCAAAATCAACATTGAGATATTTTATCTCGTCAGTTTCAATGAGCTAATCGCTCTTTTTATAACCAACCTTGGTTGGTCTTTATTGGAGAGTTTGATCCTGGCTCAGGACGAACGCTGGCGGCGTGCCTAATACATGCAAGTCGAGCGGGGTCCATTAGAAGCTTGCTTCTAATGGACCTAGCGGCGGACGGGTGAGTAACACGTAGGCAAC
>NZ_ASSB01000300.1:0-532 GCF_000520755.1 Paenibacillus sp. 1-18 | reverse complement strand
GTCCTCAATTAAATATTGCTGCTCCTGTCCTTTATTCCTTATTCGTTTGTGGGTTAGAAAATCTACCGTTACCGTCTTTTGCTGAAGCAAAGCTCCGTAATATTTCTCATTGGTCAGAATTAAGGTAATGGAGGAATCCCACCACGTATCGCCACCCGTGACTGTTTTAATCTTATCTCGCATCAATCCTCTGGCTATCGCCTGATAGCTTTTGCCGTCTAGATACTCCTCGTATATTCTGCGTACAATCTCTGCTTCTGGCCCGTTAATCACCAATTCACCATGTTCATCCTTATCATAGCCGAGGAAGCGAGTGGTGTTGCAGAAGACTTTGCCGTTTTGGAAGCCTCGTAATATGCCCCATCGACTATTTTCAGAAATGTTTCGACTCTCGTCTTGGGCAAGAGAACTCAGAATGGTCAGCAATACTTCACCTGTTGTATCGAGTGTATTAATGTTCTCTCGTTCAAAAAATACAGCAACTCCGAGACTTTTGAGTTCCCGTACATATTTCAATAAATCCAGTGTATTC
>NZ_ASSB01000299.1:0-31021 GCF_000520755.1 Paenibacillus sp. 1-18 | reverse complement strand
TGATCTCATTGAGATCATGATCCTCTTTTGTATATGCATATATTTTTGAAATGTCCTTACAAAAGGAAGGTAACATTTTTGTTACGGAATGTAAGAGTAACCCCTGTATAATAGGTATTGAATCCCATACAAACACGCTGCATTATTGCAGAATTATGCAACTTCCTATGGAGGAGTTTGTATAATCAATCAGGCTGGTAAGGAGGGAAGATCATGCGGCGAAATAAATGGCTTGCTCTATTGGTGCTATTCAGTGTCGCTGTCGCGATTCTTACCGGGTGTGTAGAAGAGGAGCCTACTTGGACATCGTTTGAGGGAGCTGCCAACGAGAAGACATTTCCGGTTCCCAAAGAAGCTAGTAAAACCGATCGGGCCAGCAGTAACTCGGATATGGACTATGTTCGCTATGCACTGCCAGCTTTGAAGGAAAGTGATAGCCTGCCTGCTGCTTATTTGGAGGAGATTGCAGCTTGGGGCTGGACGGAGGAACCGAATTTATCCACTTCTAATCAGAAGGTGTTCCAGAAAAATAAGCACATGGTGCACTTGTCTGTGCATGATGGTTCTTTTACTGTATTGGTTCCGAAGGATGGAAAGGCTGCTGCGAAGAGTAGAAGTGTGGACCTTAATTAGTAAGGAATGATGTGTATAATACTAAATGGAGAGATTAGATAAGGGAGCACTCAAAACTGCTGTTGGAGTAGCGGAGTGGCTTCCTTTTATATATGTGCATAGATCTTATTTTCTATCTGCTAATGATTAATGAAGATACAGAGGACGGATACCCATTCTTGGGAGAAATAAAAGCATATATTGTACTAACACAAAAAAGGGAGCAACCTCACAAGGGATGCTCCTTTTTTGATACAGATGATTGGAGACAGTTAGATCAGGCCTAAGTTTCTACCTGTATGAAAGATGAATGTTGAGATTTACTGTTGATAATAGGAGGCATCCTCATCAGTGAATTTTAACATGCCGTCCTTTCTCTCGCCTGTAAGCCGACTCAGAATGTATAGACGCGGTGCAATAAGCCAGAGATGCCAGAAAATTAAGGATACAGTAAAGGCTGGGGGAGACCAGAATATAAATACTGCTGACAAGCAAATACCGATCCAGAGTGTATGTATGTGCACACGACGAAAGATACCGTAGCCTATGTATTGGTCTGTCATATATCCCAGCCAAGGCAGCTTGCGGTGGAATGTCCAGCGTTTGCGGAAAGCTGTTCCGCCACCTATGAATAGTACAGATCGCGAAATTACAAATTGTACCCATAAGGTCAGGAAAAAGGCGAGGACAAACAAAAATAGGCTGGTCCAGGAGAAAGCAAGAAGTAAAAAGAGAAGCATAATGACAGGCAGTGAGATGTGGCTCCATATCAACTGACGCGGTATACTGATTTTTTTAATGAGCTTATAGTGATAGTAGGTAGCTTTGGTTCCGGTTTCCTCTGTCATGCAAACAGTCCTTTCATTAATCTACTGCATCTAATAAGTGGCTTCCCGCTCACAGCCGGATAAAGGGACGGTACTTCGCTCATGCCGCTTTTAACAAGTATTACATCGGTTTTTGAATGTACAGATTGATTGGCATCTAGCGTTAGCTACCCTATTCTATAATTAGAGGAAAAGCTATCACTGATGAAGTGTACATGGCTCCCATGAAAGGGTATCCAACCATAGGGGCTTTTCTTATTATATCGGCATAGGGGGCAGATTTTTAAACATACGGCGTACAAACACCATAAGGGCCCAGAGGGAATATATATAGAGTATATCGTCGAGCTGGGCTATGAAAAGGTTTAAAATAGTAGAAAGTGCCCCATACTAATAGTAAAAGAAACAAGGTGGGATGGATATGCATGATCAAAACGGCCACCGCTGCATTATATGCAGCCAACACAAGCATGAAGGCATTTTTATCGTTTCCGAGTTTATCTGCGATGCATGTGAAGCTGAAATGGTGCACACGGATGCAACAGACGCCAAATATCATTTTTTTATTGATCAGCTTAAGCAAATCTGGGTTCAGAAAAATGCATAATATCCTTTGTCAGCTAGTCTTTAAAGGAATGCATTCCAAGGTCTGTCGATACGGGCCTTTTTTTCTGTGAGTAAAAGTAGGATTCCGCTTGATTTTACGATAAAATAGGGTAGATATAAAGCTTTGTTTCGGAAGGATTGCAGAATGATGGGGAAAACGACGGGACATGCACCACTAATGGAGGCCCTCATACGTTATCGAAATAAGGGCAATGCTTCTTTTCATGTGCCGGGTCACAAAAATGGACAAGTATACGAGCATGAAGATATCGCGTCTCTGTTACAAGAGGTGATGTCAATTGATGCGACGGAAATAGCGGGACTGGATGATTTGCATCACCCAGAAGATGTGATTCGAGAAGGACAACAACTGGCTGCGGAGTGTTTTGGTGCGGAGGAGAGCTTTTGGCTGGTTGGAGGAAGCACGGTCGGTAATTTGGCTATGATTCTGACTGTATGTACAATGCCGGGAGATATACTGCTGGTTCAGCGTAATGTACACAAGTCTGTCCTGAATGGTCTTATGCTGTCAGGGGCTACTGCAGTGTTCCTGGAGCCCGAAATAGATACGCTTAGTGGGTTGGCGGTTGCTCCGTCGACGGATACGGTAAAGGCTGCGCTTAAGGCCTATCCCTCGGCTAAAGGGGTATTGCTTACGCTACCTAATTACTATGGGATGGGGTATGATCTGAAGACAACGGCTAGAGCCTGCCATGCGGCCCATGTGCCGCTATTGGTAGATGAGGCACATGGCGCTCATTATGGTCTTCATCCTCGTTTGCCAGCCTCCGCTCTCTCCTGTGGGGCTGATGTAGTTGTTCAGTCGACACATAAAATGCTCCCAGCTATGACCATGGGGGCCATGCTGCATGTGCAGGGAGAGCGAGTCCATCGAGAGCTGCTCCGTCAGCGGCTAGCAATGGTGCAAAGCTCCAGCCCTTCGTATCCGTTAATGGCCTCGCTGGATTTGGCAAGATGGCATATTGATGTTCATGGCGAGGACGCCTTTACGGAGGGGTTAGCAGCGGTGGATGCTTTTAGAAAGGGTCTGGAGCAGCTCCCACGCTTTCGCTTGGTAGAGCCTACACAGCAAGCGGAATATGGGGAAGACGCTCATAAAGACAGCTCTGAGGGCTTAGAGAAGGACGGGGAGAGGATCAGCGGGTATTCAACTCAAGACCCCTTTAAAATAGTATTGTACGATGCATTGGGTGTATTGGATGGCTTTGGACTAAAGCATGAGCTGGAGTCTTACGGATGTATTCCGGAGATGAGTGACGAAAAACATGTTGTTTTACTGTTTACGTTAGGCTCTACGGCCAGAGATGCGAGTCACCTGTTGCAGGCGTTTGTGCATATAAATAATGATATAAGGTTTAAGAAGACGGCTGGTGAGCTGTATTCCATGGGGATGGAGCAGCATGGACTAGATTTGGATTTTTCCACGTGGAACAATGATCGTATGACAGCTTATTCTAATCCGGTGCAGTTTGGACTTCAACCGATTAACCCGGAACAGATAGAGGTCGTGCCTTTAGAGGACACGGTCGGCAGGGTAGCTGCAGAAATGATTATCCCGTATCCTCCAGGTATTCCGCTGCTATATGCAGGAGAGAAGATCACGGAGGCGAAGGCTCTGCGGATGAGACGTTTACGTGATTTGGGAGCCAAGTGGCAAGGGGCAGCAGATGAAAGGTTGCTTACGATTCGGGTATTCCGTTTAAAATAAAGGTTAGAACCGAGAGACTTAACGACAAATACAGAAGGCTGGATAAAAGAAGCATACGAGCCTGTGGGTGACTTTTATTTTTCAGGCTGGAAAGCAGGGAACGATATGAATCGCAAAGGTATTTTTATTACGCTAGAAGGGGGAGATGGCTCCGGTAAAACAACCATGATCCAACGGCTGGCCAAGTTCATGGAGGAGGAAGGGCATCCTGTCATCACGACGAGGGAGCCGGGTGGCATCGAAATTTCTGAGAAGATTCGTGCTATCATTTTGGACCCGGCCCATACCAGTATGGATGCCCGGACAGAGGCGCTTTTATATGCGGCAGCCCGGCGCCAGCATTTGGTGGAGAAGGTAAAGCCGGCAGTTGAACAGGGATCTATCGTATTATGTGATCGTTTTGTAGATAGCAGCTTGGTCTATCAAGGATTTGCAAGAGGAATCGGGATAGATGAGGTTGCTTCAATTAATCGTTTTGCGGTCGATGATTGGGAGCCGGATGCTACGTTTTATCTGGATATCGAACCCGAGTTGGGATTAGCGAGAATTAATGCATCACGTGGAGAGGGGATGGATCGCCTCGATATGGAGAGCATATCGTTTCATCATAAGGTGAGAGAGGCCTATCTGGAGCTTGCCCGTAAATTTCCGGAGCGAATTACGATTGTCGATGCATCTCCTGCACCGGAGCAGGTAGAGCAGGTATTGAAGGATTTGCTGAAAAAGCGATTTATTCAGAATTTTAACGTGTAATTGTCGAAGGATATACGGTAAAATTGAGCTAGGGACAAGGTTGCCCCTAATATGGCTTGAAGGAGGAATACAGGATGAAGCTGATTATTGCGATTGTACAGGATAAGGATAGTAACAGATTATCCAGCGGACTGGTGAAAGCTAATTTCCGTGCTACCAAATTGGCGAGCACAGGGGGATTTCTGCGTGCAGGTAATACGACGTTTATGATCGGTGTCGATGACAATCAGGTGGACTCGCTGATGAATGTCATTCGCAGCAGTTGCAAGGTTCGTGAACAGCTGGTCACACCCGTTACCCCTATGAGCGGGACGACGGACTCCTATCTGCCATTGCCTGTTGAAGTACAGGTCGGTGGAGCTACGGTGTTCGTGATGCCTGTAGACCGTTTCGAGCATTTCTGAATCTACACAATAGGACCTATTCTGCCGATATGATAGGGAAATGCTTGTGTCTTGCTCACATAATGGGAGTGAGGGCAGATCCACTAAAACGGCAGCGCTAAAGCGCAATCCCCGGAGAAGCCGATAGGACCCTCAAGTTCCAAATTGAACTGTTGAAGAGGGAAAAGTGGAAGCACCCGGGGAGAAAGCAGGTTTATATGAAAATAAATCCGGGCTATCGCCCTTTACAAAGTACATTGTCTACGAATGAGATGAGCACGAAGCCGATTCAGCCCAAGAGTTTTTCCGATGTTATGCAGCAAAATGGGGAGCAGGCTTCACAGCAGGAATTGAATCGGCGCTTTAAGGAAATTCAAATGCAGGGGGATCGTCTTGCACGCTCAATGACGATTCGTGAGCTAAAGGCCTATAAAATGCTGGTCAAACGGTTTTTGGAGGATACAGTTCGGCGAGGCGTGTCCATGAAGGATACGAAGGGCTGGGATCGGCGGGGGCGCAGCAAGCGTTATAAGCTGATTGATGAAGTGGATGAGATATTGCTCAAGATGGCGGATGAGCTGCTCGAAACCGAGCAAGGAAAGATTGAACTTTTGCAAGGAGTCGGTGAAATAAGAGGATTGCTGATTAATCTCTCTTTTTAATGCAGACTTTATGTTATAAATGAATACAATGGGCTGTCGCCACGAAGAAATAATCTGCTTGCTGATCATGCTGGCAGATTATTTTTGACTATGTAGTGCATGTGGGCAGACGTGAAAGTGAGGAATTATGTCTTTCCAACATATAATAGGGCAGGATATAGCCAAAAAGATGCTTCAAAACGCGCTGCGGAATCATACGGTCAACCATGCCTATGTTTTTAGTGGTCCGCCAGGAAGCGGGCAGATGAAAATGGCACAGACCTTTGCCAAGGCTTTATTTTGTGAGCGACGGACGGATGATGCATGTGGAGAGTGTTTGTCCTGTCGTAAGGTAGAACACGGAAACCATCCCGACTTGCATATTGTAGAGCCGGATGGGGCTACAATTAAAATTGATCAGATTCGCGGACTTCAGCGTATATTTTCTTATAGATCAGAAAGCTCTAATCCGAAGGTATATATCATCCAGCGGGCGGATACCATGACAGTGCAGGCTGCAAACAGCCTGTTGAAATTTCTGGAGGAGCCTCAGTTACCCGTGGTCGGCATACTCATTTCTGAAAATGGACAGGCTTTGCTGCCTACAATCCAATCACGGTCGCAGATGGTTCCTTTTCATGCCTTACATCCGGAAATGATGATGCAGGAGTTGATTGGGGAAGGCTATACGGCAGGACTTGTCCGATCGGTAGTTCATATGGCTTCGGGACTGGAATCATGTAGAGAAATTCTCCAGCAGAATTGGTTTGCAGAAATTAGAAACGTAGTGTTACAATTAGTGAAGGAGTCCATGAGCCGGGGGAGCTCGTCCATTATTCTGGCTCAACAGAAGATTTTTAAAACTGGACTTTCTGAACACCTGGATATTCTGTTTCATCTGTTTCATTTGTGGTTTAAAGATATGCTTCATTTCCGTTACGGAAGGCACGAAAGCATTGTTTTCATAGATCATTTGGAGTCCGTCTCCAAATTGGCAATCACCCGCAGCACGGAACAATGGGTCTCTTATATGGATTTGGCCGCGAATTGCAGAAAGAAGCTCCGTTTTAACGTCAATGGACAATTATGCGTGGAGCAGCTTCTGATTGGTTTGTCCGATACAAGCGGTTCTATCACCGGCTAACAGGAAGGCGCTCTTGTTCCACTCTGTACAATCCGCGACGCCAGGTTCCCGGTTTGTGCGACAGTGAGACTTCAATTGCGGCCATTCGTGCAATGTCGGCTTCAAAAGAGGTTTAGTGGCATACAAGGGGGTTAATTTTTGTATAGTGTAGTGGGTGTCCGTTTCAAGAAGGCGGGCAAGACTTATTATTTTGATCCGCTGGATCTTCCGGTGGAGAAAGAAAACTGCGTCATTGTAGAGACCGCACGCGGTATTGAATATGGCAAGGTTGTGGTGGGCAAAAAAGAGGTAAATGACTCGGATGTTGTCCTGCCTTTAAAGAAAGTCATTCGTATTGCCGGAGATGATGACGCTCTTGTTGTAGAAGAGAATAAATTGGCGGCCAAGGATGCATTCGGTACGTGTTTAAATAAAATTAAAGACCACGGCCTTAAAATGAAACTGGTGGATGTAGAATTTACATTTGACCGCAATAAGATCATTTTTTATTTTACGGCAGAGGGCCGGGTGGATTTTCGAGAACTTGTAAAGGATTTGGCCAGTATCTTTCGTACACGGATTGAGCTTCGGCAGATCGGGGTACGGGATGAGGCTAAAATGCTCGGCGGGATCGGACCATGTGGACGTATTCTGTGCTGTTCCTCATGGCTGGGAGATTTTGACCCGGTATCTATCAAGATGGCGAAGGATCAGAGCTTGTCGCTGAATCCGACGAAGATTTCCGGGTTGTGCGGAAGATTGATGTGCTGTCTCAAGTTCGAACATGATAACTACGAGAGCATGAAGGAAGAGCTACCTCAGGTGGGTAAGATGGTTATCACCTCTATGGGGGAAGGCAAGGTTGTAGGCGTAAATGCAGGTCATCGTACGGTGCATGTTCAATTGTTTGAGATCGGCAAGGTCAAGGAACTTCCAATGGACGATGTAGTCGTCAAGTAAACCATTAGGTTGCTTCGGGGTGGAAACTTGGATAAATTAAATGTTTTTGCGCGTATTCACGAAATGGAAACCCAAATGGGACAGTTGTATAGCGATCTGGGTGAATTGAAACTGGCAGTAAAAGAACTGCTGGAGGAAAATCAACGACTAACGATTGAAAACGAACAGGTGCGTAAGATGCTCAAGCGTGAAACCTCTGGAGAAGAAAAGCCGGCAAGTAAACCGAAGCTTCCTCCTCCAATCGTCATAAAAGATGAAGAGGGAACGGGCGAGGTCGTGGGCGAAGGCTACGACAATCTGGCACGGCTGTATCATGAAGGATTTCATATATGCAACGTGTATTACGGACATTTGCGAACAGAGGGCGACTGCCTCTTCTGTCTGTCATTTTTGAATAAATAAAAACAAGCCGTAGGAGTAAGATGCCTACGGCTTTTTTGTAAGGAAGAAAGAATGAAGAGTGATTCTGGTTATAGAAGATGGGAGAGCACTATGTACGAAAATGGAAAAAAGTCCGAACGGATTGACGATCTGCTTTCACATAATTTGCGCATTATTCAAAGCGATGAGGTGTTTAGCTTCTCAATGGATGCAGTCCTGCTGGCACGGTTTGCCGGTATTCCGCAGCGTGGAAAGATTTTGGATCTGTGTACAGGTAATGGGGTTGTTCCGATACTACTTACGACACGAACCAAAGCAGCTATTGAGGGAATTGAGATTCAGCCTCGCTTGGCGGATATGGCTAGACGCAGTGTCAGTTTGAATGGACTGGAGGAAGTGATTCAGATTCGGGAAGGCGATCTGCGTGAGCTGGTTCAAATTACGGGATACGGTGTTTATGATGCAATTACCGTGAATCCCCCCTATATGCCGTTAAACGGCAGCGATTTGAAGGTGAACCCTCATCAGGCCATTGCGCGTCATGAAGTTAGCTGTACATTGGAAGAAGTTATTCAGGCGTGTACCCGGCTCGTTCGCAACGGGGGAAAAGTGTCCATGGTTCATCGCCCGCAGCGGTTGGGTGAAATTATATCTCTGATGCGTGCCCACAGTCTTGAACCGAAGCGGATTCGTTTTGTTCATCCACGGGCTCATATGGAGGCCAATATGGTACTGATTGAAGCGTTGCGCGACGGTAAGCCGGAGGTTCGTTTATTGCCCCCGCTCATTGTTTATCAGGAAAATGGGGATTATACTCAGGAAATAAGGGATATCTATGGGGAAGTAAGCAAGGAGGATTCAGTGTGAAAGCAGCTGTACAAAAAAGCTTTAGTACCAGCGAGGAAGAACGGGGCAAGCTGTATCTCGTTGCAACACCGATTGGTAATTTGGATGATATGACCTTTAGGGCGATTAACACCCTAAAATCGTGCAGTATTATAGCGGCAGAGGACACACGGCAGACACGCAAGCTACTGACACATTTTGAAATTACGCCGGAAATGCTCTTCAGTTATCATGAGCATAATAAGGCTGCCAGTGGGCCTGAGTTAATACGGTATATAATAGAAGGAAAAAATTTGGCACTGGTCAGCGATGCTGGTTTACCAGCCATTTCAGACCCCGGCTCAGATTTGGTCAAGCTGGCATTGGAAGCGGAAATTAGCGTCATTCCCATTCCGGGAGCGAATGCGGCATTATCAGCTTTAATTGCCTCTGGGTTGGATACAGAGAGGTTCACCTTCGCTGGATTTCCACCACGGGAGAAAAAGGACTTGGAGAAGCTATTGCAATCGTTTCAGGTATCCCACGGTACGATCCTTTTTTATGAATCTCCACATCGTATTGTGAAGACACTGACGGTATTGAAGGAAACATTGGGATCACGTAAAGTGGTGCTTGCGCGTGAACTGACCAAGCTGCATGAGGAATGGGTGCGGGGAACGGTTGAGCAATGCCTTGCTCAACTGGAGGAGTATCCACCGATTGGTGAATATTGTCTGGTGGTTGAAGGGAAGAACGAAGCAGAAGAGGAGCAGGAGCGTCAAGCATGGTGGCAGTCCATATCCTTGGAGGCTCATGTCGCTCATTACGAGGCAGAGGGCCTTACACGCAAGGATGCGATGAGGCGCACAGCCACGGATCGCTCTATTTCCAAGAGAGATGTTTACAACGCACTTCTGTAAATACCTGTCCAGACAAAAAAGGGCCTTCCAACGGTTGGGTTCAAACCGTGGAAGGCAACAAGGAGTATTTATGAAAAAGGTTAGAATTAACAATCTTTGATAAGTCTATTATATACTAAAATTCTCAGTTTGTCACAGGTGTTGGGATTTCAGAAATGCAATCTTGGCAAACAATTTTCCCTTTGAAGTAAATTACGTTCTCAGCATTGCCGCAGAAGATACAAGCAGGCTCGTATTTTTTAAGCATGATGCGCTCGCCATCAACATAAATTTCCAGGGCGTCTTTCTCTCCGATTCCCAGAGTACGACGCAATTCGATTGGAATAACAACACGTCCGAGCTCGTCAACTTTTCTTACAATACCAGTGGATTTCATCATAATAAATCAGGCTCCTCTCGCCGTTTAAAATAATATAAGTGTCATGATTCGACAAAATTTTCTCTTTTCTGATAATTACTATACCAACGATTCCCAAAACAGTCAACCTAAAAAAATTAGTAACAGGCTGATTATGCAAAAGTATTTGGATTAAAGAGCTTGATGCGTGTGTATTACCTTATTTTATAGATGATTTATCACGTTTGTCGATTTGGAAATGCCTAAAAATTATAATTCGACATATTACGACAAACAATGTCGAATGGAGGAAACGATTTAGGATTTTATTGTATTTTAATCCATTATTCCGAATATTAAAGGAGTTGATATCTTGCACCAGCCACTTAGTGAAGAAAAAGTTTTTAAAGACCCGGTACATAACTATATCCATGTTCAGGATACAGTGATATGGCGGTTGATCAACACGCCGGAGTTCCAACGTTTGCGCCGCATCCGGCAACTGGGCACATCCTATCTTACGTTTCATGGAGCGGAGCATAGCCGTTTTTCACATTCACTGGGCGTATATGAAATTACGCGGCGTATTATTTCGCAATTTGAACGCGGGGATTTTCCCGATTGGCCAAAGGAGGAAGGATTGGTTGCTCTGTGCGCCGCTCTGTTGCATGATGTAGGGCACGGTCCATTTTCCCATTCCATAGAAGAAGCCTTTCATATGAACCATGAGGATTGGACCTGTCGCATTGTATTAGGGGATACGGAGATCAACGCCGTGCTGCGGCAGGTCGATGAGGAGCTTCCGCAAAAGGTAGCTGCGGTCATTGCTAAGACATATGACAAGCCAATCGTTGTCAACTTGGTAACCAGTCCGCTGGATGCCGACCGTATGGATTATTTGCTGCGAGATGCTCATTCGACAGGTGTCAATTACGGTACTATTGACTTGGATCGTATTTTGCGGCTGCTGCGCCCTCATAATGGGAGAATCGTCGTAAAGGAATCCGGCATGCATGCGGTAGAGGATTATCTGATGTCACGCTATCAGATGTATTGGCAAATTTATTTTCATCCTGTAACACGCAGCTCGGAAATCCTTTTGCGTAAAATTTTCAAGCGGGCGAAGGAATTGTTTAAAAACGAATATAAGTTTGGTTTTCTGTTGGATCCGCTTCCGGACCTTCTGAAGGGAGACCTTACAGTAGAACAGTATCTGATGCTCGATGAGTCTCTGATTCAGACGGTGTTTAGCCAGTGGAAGCGAGAAAAGGACGACATTTTAAGCGATTTGAGCGCTCGTTTTATGGATCGTAAATTGTATAAATATGTAGAGATTGAAAATATGGATACAGATACTATTGACAGTATTCGAGAAGCTTTGGCTGAGGTTGGTTTACACCCGGAATATGATCTTGAAATTGATTTTCCGACCGATCTTCCTTATGATGTGTTTCGTAAGGGTGGCTCGACGGACAACCAGATTCTACTGCTTGGTCGCCAGGGTGAAGTGAGAGAGATTTCCGAAGTGTCGGAAATTGTACGCTCTATTAGTGGCATTCACCGAGGGAAATATCATATGTATTATCCACAAGATAAATTGAATAGGGTAAAAGACAGGCTTCCTGCCGAAATAAGGAATTATTTTGTCAAACAATAGACAAATATATAACAATGAAAGTAAAAAAAGGAGATCAGAACCTTGGAATTATTCGACACTCATACCCACTTGGATGCGCCTCAATTTGACGAAGATCGTGAAGAAGTAATAGCGCGTGCTGTCGAATCGGGAGTAACCCGGATGATTAATATCGGATTCAATCGTGAGACGATTCCATCTACCATGAAATTGATCGAGACGTATGATTTTATTTACGCGGCAGTCGGATGGCACCCACAGGATGCTATTACAATGCAGGAGGGCGACCTGGAATGGATTGCATCGTTATGCAGTCACAAAAAGGTTGTAGCCATCGGTGAGATTGGTCTGGATTATTATTGGGATACATCACCGAAGGATGTACAGCATCGTGTGCTTCGAAGTCAAATTGGTCTGGCTCGGGAGCTGAATATGCCCATTGTTATCCATAACAGGGATGCACATGAAGATATTATTAAGATTTTACGTGAGGAAAAAGCGAGTGAGGTTGGCGGAGTTATGCACTCCTTTTCCGGAAGCTGGGAGACAGCTAAAATGGTGCTGGATATGGGCTTTCACCTTTCCTTCGGTGGGCCAATTACGTTCAAAAATGCAAAGCAGCCCAAAGAGGTGCTTGCGCAGGTTCCACTGGACCGTCTGCTCATTGAAACGGATGCGCCTTATCTGACACCTCATCCATTTCGTGGAAAACGGAATGAGTCTGCACATGTGAGACTGGTGGCAGAGGCTGCCGCCCAAATCAAGGAGATTACGGTGGAGGAATTGGTGTCTATAACGACCCAAAATGCCTTGGAACGATTTGACATTCGGTGAAAAAGAGAAAAAACAAATCAAAATAATGAGATAGACGGAGCTAATCATGAATTTGTTGCAGGAAACTCGAGAATATTACAATATTTTAACCGAATATTTTAAAAAATGTACTTGAAACCTGCTTTACAACATGCATAGAAACAGGATATCATCTTTTCAGTGAATTGTTGTTTGGATGTAAACTCCAACAAGTCATTTCATGAACCAGTCTCGCTGAGTCCCTTAACAGGGAACGGGGGAACCGGTATGGCTTACTGCAGGTTCGGCATAAGGGGCGAAGAGATAATCCCTTTCGTCAGTCGGCTCGACCAAAGCTCTATCCGAAATGGGATAGATCAGGTGGAGAAGCCATATTTCGATTTCTTTCTGGGTCTTCGGGGTGAATGTGAAGGCGACCGCCATGAGCGGTTGACCCAAGCTAGGGCGACTCTCTACGTCCGAACCCGACAGCTAACCCCGTAAGCGTAACAAGAGAGAAGCCATCTCGTGCATGATTTTTCCGCATATTCACTACATGCCGGAAGCCACGAAAGAGCTCTCTAGTCTCTTTCTTTGGCTTTTTTTGTTGTGAATAAAAGAAAATCTGTCATCATACTGTGGTTAAACAGGGGAGGACAGCATGCCGCGAAGACGGGTACATGGTGCAGGACAGTCGCAGTACGGGCTTGTCTTGTAGAAAATCTGTTATAGTCACGTCAAATCTCAACTATGTCTTACTCTAGACGGCGGGCTATGTAAGGAGGACGGAGGAAATGGGCATTTTCCAAAAAGAGGAGACCCATGAGTCACGCTCATCCAGCATGTCTTACGTATTGCGTTGGAAGAAGGAAAATGTGCGCCAGGCTGCTTTGGTTGCTATTTTTCTAATCGCACTAACGATTATGATTTCAATTCTGGTGTATACTCAAGCTAAAAAACAGGTCTTTTTTGTCATCAATGGTAAGGCATCTGCGGTGGAAACCCGGGAATCCAAGCTCCAAGGTTTGCTCAATGAGCATTCCATTTCACTTCAGCCGCATGATACGGTTTCTATGCCGCTGAACGGAGCAATACAGGATGGGGATCGTATCGTCATCAAACGTGCCACTCAAGTTAAAGTATCCTCAGGCAATGAGACGAAAAAGCTGTACACAACAGAAAATACAGTAGAGGGTGCCATTCGCACTTCGGGCTATAAATTATCGTCAAATGACAAGGTTTATCCTGCGCTGGATGCTTCTGTTTCGTCTAACATGGACATAAAAATCGTCCGTGTGAAGAAACAGCAGGTCGAACAGAAGAAGCAGGTGCCTTATCAGGTCATCAAAACATCCGATCCGAGTCTTTATAAAGGCGATAATCGGGTCATCCAAAGCGGTAAATCAGGTGTTGTAGTCCAGCATGTTCAGAAGGTATACCATGACGGAAAATTGGTATCCAAGCAGCTGGTCAACAAGGAAGTCGCACAGAAGCGCGTGGATAAGGTAATTGCAGTAGGAACGAAGAAAAAGCCGGTCGTTCTGGCTGCTTCTGTCGGTCCAAAAGATGCCGTTAAGGCAACACGGGTGAGTTCGGGCAATGCTGTCCGTAAAGCAGGTGTAGATTTTAAATACAGCAAAGTATTGCAAAATGTCTCCATGACGGCGTACTCCTCACAAGAGTCAGGTCTCGGTACACGTACCGCTTCCGGTACACGTGTCACGGAAGGGCGCACCATCGCTGTCGATCCAAGCATCATTCCAATCGGCTGGTGGGTGTATATTGAAGGGGTGGGCTTCCGCCGTGCGGAGGATACCGGTGGCGCCATTAAAGGCCACAAAATTGATGTGTATTATGAGAGTTTAAGCCGGGCTAATCAATTTGGTCGCAAGCACGGTAAAACCGTATATGTAATCGGGCCGGTAAAGCCTGAAATCAACTAAAACAGGTTGTGTATGTTCAGGGCAATGCGATAGTATTAACATCATAGTTATGCCATGCTAAGAAGAGGATATCCTCTTCTTATTTTGTTTTCAAAAGCAGGGAAAGATAAATATAGCATGCTGTGTAGCAGTGGAGGGAAACACAAATGATCAAGGAAGTGATCGTGGTCGAGGGGCGGGATGATACGGTGGCGATTCGCCGTGCTGTCGAGGCGGATACCATAGAAACTGGCGGCTCCGCCATTAATAAAATGACGCTGCGCAAAATTGCATTGGCACAAGAGCGGCGGGGTGTCATTATTTTGACAGATCCCGATCATGCGGGAGAGCGCATCCGTAAAATTATCGCCTCCAAGGTACCCGGCTGTAAGCAGGCCTTTATACCCGAGGCGGAAGCGACGCGTAAAGGGGATATCGGGGTGGAAAATGCCTCACCGGAGGCCATCAGACACGCCCTCGCACGAGTACATACGACGGTGGAAGGAGCCGATCCACTGATTGAGTGGGCGGATTTGATTGACGCCGGACTAATCACCCATCCGAATGCTGCTGCTCGTCGTATGGCGCTCGGCAATGTACTGGGTATTGGCTATTGTAACGGGAAGCAGCTGCATAAACGGCTCGCTGTATTTCAGATCAGTCTTGAGGAATTCGCCAGTGCGCTGGCACAAATCGAAAGTGAAGGATTGTGATATCCGTATGACAGGGATTCAAGATATAGCAACACCGCGGCGTACGAAGGAAATTATTCAGCGGCACGGTTTTTCGTTTAAAAAGAGTTTGGGACAAAACTTTTTAATTGACCAAAATATTCTGAACAAGATTGTGAGTGCTGCTGGCTTGGATGATACCAAGGGCGCGCTTGAGATCGGTCCCGGCATTGGTGCTTTAACTGAAAAGCTGGCGCAATCGGCCAAGGTTGTAACTGCTGTCGAGATTGATCAGCGGCTGCTGCCAATTCTGGAGGAAGTGCTGGCTCCTTATGAGCATGTGAAGGTGCGTCACGGGGACGTGCTGAAGCTGGATCTGCGCGAGGTATTCGCCTCTGATTTTGCAGGGGTCAGTAAAGTGAGCGTGGTGGCTAATCTGCCGTATTACGTTACTACACCGATTCTGATGAGGCTGCTGGAGGACAAGCTTCCTCTGGAGAATATCGTGGTCATGATCCAAAAGGAAGTGGCTGAACGTATGGCTGCGTCTCCAGGTACGAAGGATTATGGCAGCCTGAGCATTGCGGTCCAATATTATAGCGAGCCTGAACTGGTCTGCATCGTACCGAATACGGTGTTTATTCCCCAGCCGAATGTAGAATCGGCAGTGATTCGTCTGCGTGTGCGAGAAACCCCTCCGGTGGAGGTGGTGGATGAGAAGCACTTTTTTGAGGTCATTCATGCCGCTTTTGCCCAGCGTCGCAAAACGATCTCCAATAACTTGAAAAGCCGCTTCTTCAACAAAGAGAACAGGGACGCGCTGGAGCCGTTGTTGAAGCAGGCTGGTATTGAACCTTCCCGTCGGGGTGAAACGCTAAGCATTGAGGAATTTGCGCGTCTCAGCGCTGTACTGCTGGAGGCCGGGATTTCCTAAGCTGTAACCAAACTGTGCATTCACCCATACGATATAGGAGGGGTGATACAGTGTGATGATTTTAGGAGACTTGGTCGTTCGGAAATCGTATGGCGGAGATGTCACGTTTCGCGTCGAGGACATCCAGCGGGATAAAGCGATCATCAAGGGGACAGAATTTCGGCTGTTGGCTGATTCCCCGGTGAACGATCTGGTCAAGGTGCCTGCGGACCAGATTAGCGGTAAGACTCGGCAGGCCCATATTAAGGCTGGAGAGTCTCTTAATTTGCTCCAGCAGGCAAGGCAGCGGCAAGCTGCCCGCAGTCAGGCGGCACTGATTGGGGAGTGGAGTGATCCAGTAGAGTCGACGTACTTTGAAATGCCCGGAAAGGTACTTCATCTGGATGGAGACCCTGACTACTTGAAAAAATGTCTCAGCCTATATGAGCAGCTCCGTGTTCCCGCAGAGGGGCATCACGTTCACGAATCGGCGATGGCCGACACGTTGTACCGACTGCTTCCCCGCATCCGTCCGGATATCGTAGTCATTACTGGACATGATGGTGTACTGAAGCAGCCGCAGCCTTATGACTTGTACAGTCTGAAAAGCTACAAAAACTCACAAAATTTTGTGGCGGCGATTCAGGTAGCGAGACAATATGAACGTCATCTGGATTCACTGACGATTGTGGCAGGGGCATGCCAGTCCCATTTTGAGGCGCTGCTGCGTGCAGGAGCGAACTTTGCCAGTTCCCCAGGGCGGATCCTGATTCACGCGCTGGACCCGGTTTACGTGGCTGCCAAGGCCGCCTTTACGTCAATCCGTGATACGGTCAATATGGGCGATCTGTTTCACCAGACGATCAGTGGCAGCCGTGGAGTGGGGGGTATCGAAACTAGGGGGAGTTATCGCATCGGCCTGCCGAAGCTTGAAAACTTGTCGACCCTTAAAGTAACGCCTTCCGCTATCTAGGATTTGAACATGCTAGTGCTGAATAGGAACTTGCCTGAACAAAAGGCCTCTGTTTACAGGGGCTTTTTGTCATTTTTATATAGACTATTCCTGTTCGCAAAAATTTAAATTGACAACTTATTTTTCGTGTTGTTATAATATTTAGCTTGATTTGACAATCCCTCTAAAATTCGTTATAATGGACAAGGAAAGAGGTGGTCGTTAGGCAATGGCTAAAAATACGCTGTTGGAAATCAAACGCAGTCTCGACGCACATGTAGGGCAAAAAATTTTGCTGCGGGCTAACGGCGGACGCCGTAAGACCGTCGAACGAACTGGTGTCTTGGAAGAAACGTACCCTTCTGTTTTTATCGTCAAGCTGGATCAGGAGCAACAAACGTTTAAACGTGTCTCCTACAGCTATGCTGACATTCTTACCGAATCGGTGGAAGTCACTGTATATGATCCCGACTCCCATACAAGTGTAGTCGAGTATTTTGAAACACCTTAATTGGTTTAACGTAATTTATACCAGCTTTGCGGGTTTAACGGCGGCCTTGTCATTCCAAATGACGAGGCCGTTTTGTATATATGGGGAAGGATGAAGCTTGGCATCTCTGCACATACTAAGGCGGCAATGATCTTCCTTATTCCATAACCGAAGGAGGCGTATGCATGAGCCGAAGAAGACGGAGTGTTATGTCGGAGGAGCTGAAGTACGAGCTGGCCAAGGATCTCGGGTTTTACGATACGGTCAAGGAAGAGGGCTGGGGAGGCATTAAAGCCAAAGATGCGGGGAATATGGTCAAGCGGGCCATTCAGCTTGCGGAGCAGGCGGCTTCCCGCAAATCGTAATCATCGCTGGTGCTATGAAAAAGCGGGGATATTCGGTCTTTACCGGGTAATCTCCGCTTTTTTGAACCTCATGACTTGACACGCCGAGTCTGATATAATATGTTAAGCTGTCTTGAGGGAAAAGTTGAAGGTGGGTGAACGCCTTGAAAATATACGAAAAAGCACCGGCGAAAATCAATTTAATGCTTGATGTTTTACACAAGCGGAATGATGGATATCACGAAGTTGAAATGATCATGACCATGGTCGATTTGTCCGATCGTTTGACGATGTCCGAGTTACCGCGTGACACCATTATTATTTCAAGCCAGGCCGGGTACATACCGTTGGATGAAAAGAATTTGGCCTTTCAGGCGGCACGCCTGATTAAGGAACGTTATAACGTGTCTACAGGGGTGCATATCCACCTGGATAAGCATATCCCGGTGGCGGCAGGATTGGCAGGGGGAAGTAGTGATGCCGCTGCTGCACTGCGTGGATTGAACAAGCTGTGGAGGCTTGGCATTTCGGATGCAGAATTAAGAGTGCTGGGTGCGGAGTTGGGCTCGGATGTGCCTTTCTGTATTACAGGGGGCACAGCTTTAGCAAGCGGACGCGGAGAACTGCTCAAGCCGCTTCCGAATCCGCCCCAATGCTGGGTGATTCTTGCCAAGCCGCCGATTAATGTATCGACTGCAGAAGTGTATGGACGTGTCAAAGCGGACCAGATTGCGCACCACCCGTCTGCCCGGCAAATGGAGAATGCGATCCGGAACGCTTCTTTTACCGAGGTGTGCAATGCGCTCGGGAACGTACTGGAGGATGTAACGTTGAAGCTCTACCCGGAGGTAGAGCATCTCAAAAACTCCATGATTCGGTTGGGAGCCGATGGTGTGCTGATGTCAGGCAGCGGGCCTACAGTGTTTGGACTGGTATCGAAGGAAGCAAAAGTACCACGGATTTACAACGGTCTGAGAGGTTTTTGTAAAGATGTATACGCAGTACGACTTCTGACCTGATTTTAATTATTTTTTACCGATTATAGTGGTAATTGTTGTACAAATACGTACGAAGATGATATATTTACTATTGAATATTCGGATTTTACTATATCACTTACATTCCGCCAGCAACCGGCCAGTCCGCCGGTGCTTTACTGTACGAAGCGGGCGGCAGGAGAATAGATCGCGAGGAATTGTTGTGAAGAAACTTAAAAGAAGCTCACGATTGGTGGAAATGACGCAGTTTTTGTTGTCACGGCCGCATACGCTGGTGCCTCTTACTCATTTTGCGGATCGCTATGGGGCGGCCAAGTCATCTATAAGCGAGGATCTGGCCATCATTAAGGAAGTATTCGAGGATGAGGGCATTGGCGAGCTTCTGACGCTTGCAGGAGCGGCAGGGGGCGTAAAGCTCATCCCAAGGCTTTCCAGGCAGCATGCGCTTGCGTTTGCGAACGACCTGTGTGCCCAACTGGAGCAGCCTGACCGCATATTGCCAGGGGGATATCTCTATCTGTCCGATTTGCTGGGTCAACCGGCGATGATGAACGAAGCGGGTAAAATATTTGCGACCGCTTTTGCGAGTCGCCAGATTGATGTGGTAATGACGGTGGAGACCAAGGGGATTCCTCTCGCCTATGCAACGGGAGCGCAGCTCAATTTGCCAGTCGTTCTCGTACGGCGTGACCATCAGGTGACAGAAGGCTCGGCTGTAAGTATTAATTATGTTTCAGGATCGCAAAAGAGCCTGCATACGATGTCTTTGTCCAGACGTGCGATGCGCGAGAAGTCACGTGTACTCATCGTGGATGATTTTATGAAGGCGGGCGGGACGATTCAGGGAATGGTCGATTTGCTGGCGGAGTTTGATGCTGAGGTAGCTGGAGTAGGTGTGCTGGTAGAATCGGGCGAGGTTGAGAATGAAGAGCGCCTGCTGCACGATTATATTTCACTGGCCAACTTGACGGCAGTCGATTCTCGCAGCAAACAAATTACGGTCAAGTTGGGTAATTATTTTGATGACTTATCAGGGCAGTAAATTGTCACAATCCATCATAAAATACCTAAATATGTCGAAAAGAAATCTTTTCAAAAAAATTACCTGAATTTAGGATACGAATTTTCCAAAAAAAGAAGGAATTCGAATTGCTGTGTGGAATAATACACCAAGTCCTATTTGGAAAAAGGTGGTGAAACACACATGCAGATTACGGATGTTAGACTTCGCCGAGTGAACTCAGAGGGAAGAATGAAGGCGATTGCATCCATTACGATTGATAACGAGTTTGTTGTTCATGACATCCGAGTTATCGACGGTAATAACGGAATGTTCGTGGCTATGCCAAGCAAACGAACTCCGGACGGAGAGTTTCGCGATATCGCTCACCCGATATCTTCAGGAACCCGCGAGAAGATCCAGGCTGCTGTTTTGACTGAGTACGAACGCGCAGCCGTGGATGAAGAGGTAGCTATTGAAGAAGGCGCTTAATTGGCCTAAAGCAGGATTGGGGTATAAAAGAAAAGAGAGCCACTAACTGTGGCTCTCTTTTCTTTTTGTCTGGAATGAGATATATTCTTTAGTGAGTTAACAGTCAGTTTTAAGGCAACTTGGAGTCATCCGGGCTGCCGAAGCGGCTTTTTCATAAGACAGAGACTGGGCAGCTATGCGCCCCGGGGATGAATGTCCAGCACAAGCTGGCCTGAAAAAATAGCCATTAACCGAAGGTTCGCCGTTATTTTTCAGGAGGATTGTGAAAAGTTAAGCAAAATCTGATCTGGGAATTAACGTTTTAGCCAAGGGGTAACTGTTATTTTCAGGATAGGAGGTTGGACTTGTTGGAAAGGTTGGCAGTCATTCTTGCCGCAGGGCAGGGAAAACGTATGAAATCCAAATTATATAAAGTTCTGCATCCGGTGTGCGGAAAACCGATGGTTGGCCATGTACTCGACACGGTTCGTGAAATCGGGGTCTCCCGAAGTGTAGTTGTCGTAGGCCACGGTGCAGAAGCCGTACAGTCTTACTTGGGGCCGTCAGCAGAATATGCGCTTCAGGCAGAGCAATTGGGAACAGGCCATGCCGTCAAGCAGGCCAAAGACTTGCTCGGTCAGGAGAAGGGCACCACCATCGTCATCTGTGGCGATACTCCACTGATCACAGCGGAAACGCTGGAGGGCTTGGTTCAACTGCATGAGGGCCGCGGAGCGGCTGCTACGATTCTGACCGCTGAGATGGATGAGCCGAAAGGATATGGACGAGTTATCCGTGATACTTCAGGAGCGGTGCTCAAAATCGTGGAGCAGAAGGATTGTTCACCTGAGGAGGATGCTGTTCGGGAGATCAACACGGGAACGTACTGTTTTGACAATGCCAAGCTGTTCGCAGCGCTGGACAAGGTAACGAATACCAATGCGCAGCAGGAATACTATCTGACAGATGTCATTGGTATTTTGCGTGGCGGTGGGGAGCAGATCGAGGCATATTTGACAGATGATGTGTCCGAATCCATCGGTGTGAACGACAGAGTCGCTTTGTCAGTGGCTGAGGGTTATATGCGGGAACGTATCGTTCGCAAGCACATGTTGAATGGTGTCACTATCATTGATCCGTCGTCTACCTACATCGGGAGCGAGGTTGTCATTGGTTCCGATACGGTGCTGTACCCGAACACATGGCTGCATGGTCAGACGCAAATTGGCGAAGATTGTGTCATTGGCCCGCAGGCTGAGATTGAGAATACGATTGTTCATTCGGGCGCAACGGTAAAACATTCGGTGTTGAACGAAGCGGAAGTGGGAAGCAGCACGTCTGTAGGTCCGTTTGCTTATTTGCGTCCAGGCGCGAAGCTTGGCGAACATGTGAAGATCGGTGATTTTGTTGAGGTGAAGAATGCGACCATTGGGGATCACTCCAAGGTGTCTCATTTGAGCTATGTCGGTGATGCCAAGGTAGGAACAAACGTAAATATTGGTTGCGGGGCAATAACGGTCAATTATGATGGATATAATAAATCCATTACAGAAATTGAAGACGATGCCTTTATTGGCAGCAATGTAAATCTGATCGCCCCAATTAAGATTGGAAAAGGTGCTTATGTCGTAGCAGGCTCCACTGTAACACATGCTGTCCCTGATAATGATTTGGCCATTGCCAGACCACGTCAAGAGAACAAAGCCGGATATGCGGATAAAATCCGCGCGCGTGCCAAAGCGAAGAAAAAAAGATCGGAATGACCTTAATCAGCAAGCTGTTGAATCTGTAATGAATGAACCAGCACGGAGGGTTTCTATTAATGACTTATTGCGATTCCAAACTCAAAATATTTACTTGTAACTCCAATCCGAAGTTAGCCCACCAGATTGCGGACTACATCGGAATCCCAATGGGGGAATCCCATACCACATCGTTTAGTGATGGTGAAATCCAGGTTAAGCTGTCGGAAAGCGTACGCGGCTGTCATGTGTATGTTGTACAGTCCACTTGCCTGCCGGTCAACGATAATTTGATGGAGCTATTGGTTATGATTGATGCACTTAAACGCGCTTCTGCGAAAAGCATCAATGTCGTTATGCCATATTACGGTTATGCTCGTCAGGATCGTAAAGCCCGTTCGCGTGATCCGATTACAGCGAAGCTTGTAGCCAACCTGATTGAAAAGGCGGGAGCTCACCGCGTAATCAGTATGGATTTGCATGCCATGCAGATTCAGGGATTTTTTGATATTCCAGTGGATCATATGCTGGGAGCACCAATTTTGGCCCAATATTTCCGTTCCAAACAAATTGAGAACCCGGTTGTCGTTTCACCCGATCATGGCGGGGTTGTTCGTGCGCGCAAGCTGGCGGACTTCCTGAGTGCACCGCTCGCTATTATTGATAAGCGTCGTCCAGAGCCAAATGTCAGTGAAGTCATGAACATTATCGGGAACATCGAAGGGAAAACGGCTATTTTAATTGATGATATCATTGATACAGCCGGAACGATTGTGTTGGGCGCAAATGCGCTTAAAGAAGGCGGCGTCAAAGACGTGTATGCGTGCTGTACACATGCCGTGCTGTCCGGTCCTGCGATGGAAAGACTGGAGAATTCGCCATTAAAAGAGGTGGTGGTGACGGATACTATTCCGATCGTTCACCCGAATCCGACAAGCAAGCTGAAGGTACTGTCTGTGGCCCCGTTAATGGGAGAAGCCATCATCCGTGTGCATGAAGAATTGTCGATCAGCAAACTGTTTGAAATCGAATAAGCGCTGGCTCATTAAAAAAAAGGGGTTGCTTTTTCCATACGGAAAAGGTAACCCCTATCAGCATGTCAGGCTAAAAGCCTGGCCGAGATATAAATGTAAAGCGTTGACGATTGTATAGCGTGTCCTCTATTTCGACAAAATGGTCATTAAAACGCGCAATGATGCCAATCTGGATGTGTACATTCCTGTCATAAATCTGGACCGGAACGGAATGTTTTAAATGATATAGAAAATGGCTGTCATATAAGAGGATATCACCCTGATTGAGCATACCGACACGCACCTTCCTGTTCAATACAACTATTTTACCAAAAAATAAAGACTTCGAAAGAGGGTGTCATGGTTAATGAAGTGGATTGTAGGATTGGGCAACCCCGGTCCCCAATACGAGAAAACGAGACATAATGTGGGGTTTATGGCGTTGGATGCACTTGCCTCACGTCATAACATTCAGATCAATCAAAGCAAATGCAAGGCGTTGATTGGAGAGGGGCATATCGGCGGCGTAAAAACTGTGCTGATCAAGCCAATGACGTATATGAATCTCTCAGGCGAGTCTTTGCGTGCTTATATGGACTACTATAAAGCGGACCTCGAAGATTTGATCGTCGTGTACGATGATCTGGATACAGAGGTTGGTAAAATAAGATTACGTTACCAAGGTAGTGCAGGCGGGCATAACGGCATCAAATCAATCATTCAGCATACAGGAACACAGTCCTTCAACCGGATTCGCATGGGCATCTCCCGCCCAGAGCCTGGACATGCTATTGTCGATTACGTTCTGGGGACATTCCCCAAGAAGGAAAAGGATTTATTGACTGGTATGATAGAGGATACATGCAACGCCCTGGAATATAGCTTGAGTCATCCTTTTGAACGGACGATGGCTGAATTCAATAAGTAGTTCAGGCAGAGGCGGACGGGCTTAAATGGAAGATTGTTGGACATACTGAAAGGTATAGAAAACTTTCAGGAGGCATATACATTACATGATTGTTAATTATGTATGCAGACATTGTCGAACTTTCTTGGGACGCATTGATTCCGCGGCAGTAACCGAAGAAAGGTTGGGCTTCCATTCCTTGACCCCTGCCGAGCGTAGAGATATAATAGCGTATAATTCGGGCGGCGAAGTGACTGTCAAAGTCATTTGCGAGCATTGCAGTCAAGCGCTGGAAAATAATCCAGAGCTGAGTTTGCTCGCAAATCCGCTCCAATAACAGGTATTCAACTGGTCAGATGTACCAGCTTGAGAGGTGAAGCGGATTTTTCGCTTATGGAGCCTTGGCAGCATTGCTGAGGCTTCTTTTTCGGTTTACATGTAACTATTTATAAGCATAAAGGGGTGCCTTTTTTGTTACAAGCACTTATTCAGGCTTTTACGAAGGATGCTGATTACGCATCCATTGCAGCAGGCATATCATCAGGCATGAAGGAACAGCTGATATCGGGTTTATCAGGCTCTTCAAGGCAGATACTGATGGCCGCGCTTGCCGAAGATACCGGGCGACCGTTAATGGTCATGACGCACAATATGTTTTCTGCTCAAAAAATAGCAGATGATTTGCAGGAAGCGCTTTCCCCTGATCAGGTTTTACTGTACCCAGCTAACGAACTGGTGGCTGCTGAAGCAGCGATATCCAGTCCAGAGACATTATCCCAACGAATTGACGTATTGATACGATGCGCCCAGGGTTTCCGTGGGGTTGTTGTTGTGCCTTTTTCTGGTGTTCGGCGTTTACTGCCGGTTCCGGAAACATGGCGTGAGGCTCGTATTGAGCTGAAAGAAGGCGAGACGATTCAGCTAGAGTCGTTTTTGCTGCATATGGTCGAAATGGGATACCAGCGTGTAGAGCGTGTAGAGTCACGTGGTGAGATGAGTGTGCGCGGGGGAATTATTGATTTCTATCCGATGACAACCCGTTGGGGCTATCGTGTAGAGCTGTTTGATGATGAAATTGACTCTATCCGTATGTTTGATCCGCAGGATCAGCGTTCAGTAGAAAAGGTACAGAACGTGATCGTAACACCGTGCAAGGAAGTTATCGCGAGCAACCAGCGTATGGATCAGGCGGCGGATGCTGCTGCCATTATACTGGAGGAACAGCTGGGCAAAATGAGCGATCGTCAAGCCAGGCAGCATCTGAAAGAAGAGATTCATCGTGAAATTGAGCTGCTTCGGGAGCATGTGTATTTTGACGAAATCTATAAATATATCTCCCTGCTGTATCCTGAGGGCAAAACCTTGGCGGATTATATGCCGGAGGATACGATTTTGGTGATTGACGAACCGGCACGAATGCTGGAAACAGCCAAGCAGCTGGAGCGGGATGAGTCTGAATGGAATCTGCATTTGCTTCAAAACGGTAAAACGCTACCGCAACTGGAGCTATCGGATAACTCGGACAATCTGCTGTATAATCGGAGATTTCAGACCCTGTTCCTGTCGATCTTCCTTCGTCAGGTTCCGCATACCCAGCCGCAAAATATTTTGAATTTCATTTGCCGGGGCATGCAGGATTTCCACGGCCAAATGAATGTGCTTAAGGCGGAAATGGATCGTTGGCACAAGGCAGGCACACAGGTTATGATGCTGGCAAGTGGCAATGAACGACTGGATCGGATGCGCCGGGTGCTTCAAGACTATGGTATTGATGAGCCTATGATGGCTATTGGCAATCTGCAAAGCGGCTTTGAGATGCCATCTATTCATTTGGCGGTTATTACTGAGGGCGAAATGTTCTCTCAGAAGCAGCGTAAAGCGCGCAAGCAGGGCCGCCATGTGGACAACGCTGAACGGATTAAGAGCTACAGCGAGCTGAAGGTGGGCGATTATGTCGTACACCAGAATCATGGCATCGGGAAATACATGGGGATTGGCACGCTGGAGGTTGGCGGTATCCATAAGGATTACATGCACATTGTCTATGCGGGCGGCGATAAGCTGTCTGTGCCGATTGAACAGATTGATCTGATTCAGAAGTATGTCGGCTCGGAGGACAAAGAGCCCAAGATTTATAAGCTGGGCGGCAATGAGTGGACACGAGTTAAGAGTAAGGTGCGCAGCTCGGTTCAGGACATTGCGGATGACTTGATCAAGCTGTATGCAGAGCGTCAATCAGCACCGGGGTTTGCTTTTGAAAAGGATTCGCCGGAGCAGCAGGAATTTGAGGATATGTTCCCGTATGAAGAGACCCGTGACCAGGTTCGGGCTATTGAAGAAATTAAGAAGGACATGGAGCAAAGCCGTCCGATGGATCGTTTGCTGTGCGGCGATGTAGGCTACGGCAAGACCGAAGTCGCTATTCGCGCTGCCTTTAAGGCGGCTATTGAGGGCAAACAGGTAGCGGTACTGGTACCGACGACGATTTTGGCACAGCAGCACTATGAGACGTTCCGTGAACGTTTTTCCGGGTATCCGTTCAACATTCAGGTGTTGAGCCGTTTCCGCTCGCGCAAAGAGCAGAATGAGACGACCAAGGGAGTTCGACAAGGTACGGTTGATATTGTCATCGGCACCCACCGTTTACTCTCTCAGGATCTGGTGTTTAAGGATCTGGGGCTGCTGATTGTTGATGAGGAGCAACGTTTTGGCGTAACACACAAGGAAAAGCTAAAAAAACTGAAAACGAATGTAGACGTATTGACGTTAACGGCTACGCCTATTCCGCGTACGCTGCATATGTCCATGCTGGGTGTGCGCGACCTGTCGGTTATTGAGACACCGCCGGAGAACCGTTTTCCAGTGCAGACTTATGTGGTTGAGCACAGCCAGACGCTGGTACGCGAGGCCATTGAACGTGAGATGGCACGTGGAGGGCAGGTATACTACCTGTACAATCGTGTGCAGGGCATTCAGGAAATGGCTGCAGAGATCAACGCGCTCGTGCCGGAGGCCAAGGTGGGTGTGGGCCATGGACAGATGTCGGAAACCGAGCTGGAGAAGACGATTTTGGACTTCCTGGATGGCGAATATGATGTATTGGTCAGCACCAGCATTATCGAAACCGGAGTGGATATCCCGAATGTGAATACGCTCATTGTGCATGATGCCGATAAAATGGGGCTGTCCCAGCTGTATCAGCTCCGTGGCCGTGTAGGCCGTTCTAACCGGATCGCCTATGCTTATTTCACGTACCAGCGGGATAAGGTGCTTACGGAAGTAGCGGAGAAGCGTCTTCAGTCTATCAAGGAGTTTACGGAGCTGGGCTCCGGGTTCAAGATTGCAATGCGCGACCTGTCCATTCGCGGAGCGGGTAACTTGCTGGGCGCAGAGCAGCATGGATTCATCGCATCCGTCGGTTTTGACCTTTACTCGCAAATGCTTGCTGAGGAGATTAATAAACGTAAAGTCAGCGTACTTGGAGAAGAGGACCTGTCGAATCGGAACTGGAGCACGTCGATTGATTTGAGCGTCGATGCTTACCTGCCGGGAGACTATATTTATGACAGTATTCAGAAGATTGAAATTTATAAAAAGGTTGCGGCAGTCAGCACCTTTGACGAGGCTTCCGAGCTGGAGGATGAACTGGTCGATCGGTTTGGCGATCTGCCGGAGGCAGTGCGTCATTTGTTGGCTGTGGCTCGTCTCAAGGTATATGGACGGATGTATGGCATCGAGTCCATTGTCCAACGGGATGACAATATGGTGTTGAAGTTTCATGAAGGGCGCCAGCAGGCGCTGCAGACTGCCAAGCTTGCCGAGATTGGCAATCGCTTTGAAAGACGTGTACAATTTGAACAGGGCACTTCTATGAGCGCACGCATAAAGGGTAAGGGTCTAAATGATGCACAGCTGCTAGAGCTGCTGGAGCAATTTTTGAGTGCATTGAAAGAAGCATTCACATTGAAGGAGGAACTGCAAAATGTCACAACTAAATAAAAGAATACCTTGGAGAATGCTCTCCCTGGGCATGGCAGCGTTGTTGGCTATATCCGTGCTGGCAGCTTGTACCAAACAGGCTGACGAGAGTAAAGTCCAAGAAGGTCCAAAGGACAACAGTAAGACTGTCGTGACCTATACGGGTGGAACCATTACGGAGAATGAATTCAACCAGGAAGTTAGCATGATGAAATTTTTGTACCCGGAATATGAAGCTGCGTTAGCTTCGGATCAGGTACGGGAGCAAATTGCAAAGCAGGAAGTAGTGTACAAGCTTCTGGCGGCCAAAGCGGATGACAAGTCCAAGGAACAGGGTGCCAAGGAAGGGAACGAACAGCTGGAGCAGTATAAAAAGTCGGTCGGAGAAGATAAGTTCAAGAAGTTTTTAAGTGATCAAAAGCTGACTGAACAAGGTGTGAAGGATTACTTTACGCGCGTAATGACCGTAATCAACAGTGAAACGAACAAAGTAACAGACGATCAGATGAAACAGGAATTTGAGAAAAATAAAGATCAATTCACGACGGCAACCGTGCGCCATGTGTTGATTAATTTCCAGGATCCAAAAACGAAGAAGGAACGCAAAAAAGAAGATGCCCTCAAGCTGGCCAAAGAAGTGAAGGCGAAGCTGGACGGAGGAGCGGATTTTGCGACGATTTCCAAAAAATATTCAGAAGACCCAGAATCTGCCTCTAATGGCGGTCTGTATGAAAATGCATCCGTAGCACAATGGGTACCCGCTTTTAAAAAGGCAGCCGAAACCCAGCCGATTAACAAAATCGGTGATCCGGTGGAAACGGAATACGGATATCACATCATCAAAGTGGAATCCCGCAATGAGCCTACGTTTGATAAATTGAAGGACAACGAAAAGGCTGCCCTGAAAAACAAACTGGCCGGGGAAAGTATCCAAAACTTTACGGATCAAGAATTGGCCAAGCTTAATTTGAAAATCAATCTGCCGAAGGCACCTGCCGCGCAAGAGAAAAGCGGCACTACTTCGGGCACCGGCAGCACGACTGCACCAAGCGGAACAACAGGTAGCACCAGTGATACCAAGGCAGGAACAGCCAAAGATGGGGCTACAAATGAAGGTAAATAACTGAACATGCATAAGGAAATGGGAACAGATGAATACTATGGTCAGATATCACCATAAACACCATGACCGTGACGTTCTTCGTGACCGCTTCCGGGGGAGTGGAAGCGTCTTTCGATACCGTCAGTAGTTGACTAAATTCTTCTTGGGAAAGTGGGGCAACATGTGAAATGAAAGCTACTGGTATAGTTCGCCGTATTGATGACCTTGGGCGCGTAGTTATTCCGAAGGAAATTCGCCGCACCTTGAGAATTCGTGAAGGAGATCCGCTCGAGATTTTTGTGGATCGTGACGGAGAAGTCATTTTGAAAAAGTATTCACCTATCGGTGAGCTTGGTGATTTCGCCAAAGAATATGCTGAGTCCCTGTTTGAAAGCACAGGCCATATTACGATGATTACTGATCGCGACACCATTATTACGGTGGCTGGGGGCTCCAAAAAAGAGTTCTTGGACAAGCCGATCGGCAGCATTATCGAAAATAGTATGGATAATCGCAAGACTGTACTGGAAACAACCAGCGGCTCCTATGAGCTAACCCGTGACCACGAAGAAACAATCTCGTCCTTTGTGACGGCTCCCATTGTTTCCGGTGGCGATCCTATTGGTTCGGTTATTTTACTGAACAAGGACGAGAATGTAAAAATGTCCGAAATGGAGATCAAAATGGCTGAAACGGCCGCTGGCTTCCTGGGCAAGCAAATGGAACAGTAACACCCCGTTTCACCCCTGTATGGCGTACAGGATGGCATAAGCCGTCTTCGCTGTACAGGGATTTTTTTTCTTTCCAGAAGAAGAGGCAGTATAATAGGAAACGTGAAAGAGGCATATTTCAGGTAGGAGTGGAGACGGAGAATGCAGGAAAATCGCGCCGCTTCGCGGTTGCTACGGGGTGCTGTCATTTTGACACTGGCGGCGGTAGCGAGCAAGCTGATCGGCACATTGCAAAAAATACCGCTACAAAATATCGGCGGCGACGGTGTGTTTGGTATTTATAATACGGTTTATCCTTTTTATACGCTGCTCATTACCATTGCAGCTGCTGGATTTCCGGCAGCGATATCAAAATTTGTAGCTGAGTATGAGGCGGTGGGAAACCAAGCAGCAGGGCAACGGGTTGCTCGGCTATCTTCGCTTGTATTGGGCATCTTTGGTTTAGTTCTAGGGGTGCTGATGTATACGTGTGCGCCGCTAATCAGCCTGTGGATCGACAATGCTCATGTCATACCCTCGGTGAGGGCGGCGGCGGTTGCCTTTTTGTTCGTGCCGGTTATGGCAGGGCTGAGGGGATATTTCCAAGGCTTGCAAAATATGATCCCGACCGCTGTCTCTCAAGTGACGGAGCAGGCGGTACGGGTAAGTGTGATGATCATATTGCTGCTGCTCATGCTGTCGCAAGGAGCAGGTGCGGATATGATTGCAGCCGGAGCTGTGTTTGGTTCAGCCGCTGGCGGTGCAGCGGGATTGGTCGTCATGCTGTTATTCTGGCGCAACCACAGGAAGAAGCTTCAAAGTCAGGGGAGGCTGTCTGAACAGGCCTCGCAGCCCGATGGGAAGATAGAACAAAGGGCCATGCAGGAGACTGCATCTGGACGTGCTGACGCCCTGAAAACAAGGACGGGCCATTTGGAGAATGGCAGTCGTGCTGTCGTATCGGGTGTGCTGGAGAGTGCAGCCGGAGCAGTACAGCAACGGGCTGGAGAAGCTCACATTACTGAAAGCTATGGTTCTTTGCTAAAAGCATTGCTGCGTTATGCCTTGCCTGTTTGCCTTGGAGCGCTGGCCGTTCCGTTAATTAGCCTGGTAGACACATTTACTGTCCCCCGCTTGTTAAAGCAGGAGGGCTTGGACGATACGGCGGCTATGGTGGCCTTCGGTGTCTATAACCGCGGTCTGCCGCTCGTACAACTGGTCATGATGTTTGCCACCACACTGTCGGCATTGTTCATCCCATCGCTGGCAGAGGCCCGGGTGAC
>NZ_ASSB01000298.1:0-1872 GCF_000520755.1 Paenibacillus sp. 1-18 | reverse complement strand
AGCGTACCTTGAGATGGCCCGGGCTGCGGTGGAGCACGGGGCGCTGAAAGGGAAACGGACGGGGATACGGCTGAAGAATATCGTTTGGGCCCAGCCTATTGTTGTGGGAACCCAGCCGGTTCAGATCCACATCGGACTCTTTCCGGAGGAAAATGGAGAAATTTCCTATGAAATCTATAGTGAGGATGAAACAGTGGATGCACAACAGGTAGTGCATAACCAAGGTATCGCATTACCATGCCGGTTTCCGGAAACGCCGACTCTGGATATACATGCGATTCAGAAGACCTGCACCCGAAATATCATCTCACCCGAAGTTTTAAAAACGAGGACGGCAGGCCATGATTGGATTCACCATTGGATAGAAGAAGTGTATGTAGGAGAAGAACAGGTGCTGGCGAAGATCTGTCTACCATCTTACGTATCAGGTGCGGAAGGACAATTTATCCTTCATCCCGACATAGTGGATTCTGCGCTACAGGCATCTGCGGGATCGACTATAGATACTGGAGGCAATAAACCTTGCTTGCCTTTTTCACTTCAAGAACTGGAGATTTTCGACAAATGCGCTTCGAATATGTGGGCGCTGATCCGTTTCAATAATGGCAGCAAAGCCGGAGAGCGGCAAGAGAAGCTTGATATTGACCTTTATGATGAACATGGCGCAGCTTGCGTTCGAATGAAAGGATTTACAGGCAAAAGGTAATCACCAAGAATGCTTTTGCAATTAAGTCAAATTCATATTATGGGAGGGTTAAACTTGGAAACATTAAAGGAAAAGACCCTATATCAGCTTAAAACTTTGTTTGGGGAAACTACAAAAATGCATGTGGATAGCATTGATGCTGAAGAGACTTTGGAAATATATGGAATTGATTCGATTATGATCAATCGGCTTAACCAGAAGCTTGGCGATATATTTGGGGAACTTTCCAAGACCTTGCTCTATGAATACCAGACCTTGATGGAATTAGCGGAGTATTTTATATCCGACTACCTGCAAGTGTGCGTGAAATGGACAGGATATGCAGACAAGGTTCAATCCATACCTGAAAAACCTTCGGAAGAAGAGAAGTTCGATAACGAATTTCCAGTGCTGACTTCATTAAAGGCAGGCAGGAAACAAGCCCGCAGTTTTGCTGCTGCGGTACCGGACAGCGCAACACGGGAACCTGTGGCAATTATAGGGATCAGTGGACGCTATCCTAAGGCCGGAAACCTGCAGGAATATTGGAATAATCTGCAGCAGGGAAAAGACTGCATCACGGAAATTCCGGAAGAACGCTGGCCCAAGGAAGGGTTCTTTCATCCAGACCCCCAGGAGGCTGCAGTGCAGGGGAAAAGCTACAGCAAGTGGGGAGGCTTTATAGACGGATTTGCGGAATTTGATCCGCTCTTTTTCAATATTTCACCACGGGAAGCGTATAATATGGACCCCCAGGAACGGCTATTTGTCCAATCCTGCTGGGAAGTGTTTGAGGATGCGGGATATACCCGGGAACGGATCAAGTCACAATATAACGGCAAGGTGGGTGTCTTTGCGGGGGTTACCAAGACCGGCTTTAATTTATACGGCCCGAATCTATGGAAACAGGGAGAGCAAATGCTTCCGTACACTTCATTCAGTTCGGTAGCCAACCGGATTTCCTATTTGCTGAACCTGCAAGGCCCCAGCATGCCCATTGATACGATGTGCTCTTCGTCATTAACCGCCATTCATGAGGCCTGTGAGCATCTTAACCAGCAGGAATGCGAAATGGCGGTTGCAGGGGGGGTTAACCTTTACCTTCATCCTTCCAGCTATGTTATATTATGCGAGCAGCAGATGCTTTCGACAGACGGACAATGTAAAAGCTTTGGCAGCGGAGGCAA
>NZ_ASSB01000297.1:0-13700 GCF_000520755.1 Paenibacillus sp. 1-18 | reverse complement strand
CGCCTGCCATATCCTTGACCACAATATCCCGGTCATAGTTGAGATGGAGAAATTCAATGCAGCGTTTGATGTACATGTCCGTTTGCTGCGTGTTGCTGCGCTCTGCCTCTGCCCGCAGACGCGCAATTCGCACCAGCAATTGCATAAAAAGCAGCTTCGCCATT
The DNA here is from genome assembly GCF_000520755.1 of Paenibacillus sp. 1-18. Taxonomy (NCBI): domain Bacteria; kingdom Bacillati; phylum Bacillota; class Bacilli; order Caryophanales; family Paenibacillaceae; genus Paenibacillus; species Paenibacillus sp. 1-18. The sequence continues at coordinate 13,536 of NZ_ASSB01000297.1, read as the reverse complement.
GCACCCGGATGTTCTTTTCGTTGATCCAGCTCCAGCACGAGACTTTTCAGCGTAAAATATACCTCTTCCGGGTCCGACAACACCAGATACGGGAATGGACGCGACATGAAGGCTGTGATCTCCTGCTCCTCCGCTGCCATTTGTCGGATGGACGGTCCTACACTCATCCCCTCCGTAAAACCAAACTCCACATTCAGCATCCGGCAAGATTGTTCTCCTTCCACCACCAGTCGGTGTGGTACGCCTGCGTCCAGCATGATAAACTCGCCTTTACGCAGCGTAATGCTTTCATCCGCCTTCTCTCCCGTTTGCACATCTACCCGACACAGACCGGAAATCATGTACATAATTTCTGTGGAATGATGATTGTGGTACGGCATGGTATAGTCGCGCCACTGCTTGTAATAGTAAGCAAAGAAACGGGGAATATAATCCCCGTCCCGCAAACGCAGCTCAAACAGACTTCCGTTCATCCCCGCACCTCCGCAAAATAGATAAGGCTAACACGGTAACGTATCTGCAACCGTTCTATTTTCACAGTTTAACAGACCTGGTCGTGTTATTCTATTTTGCTCCACCAGACGTTCTAAAATCCTTTGGTTATCTAAAATCCGGTGGAATACGCCGGGCCGTTCCCGTTAGAATAGCCGCTTCAATCACAGACTTCCTCACCTCGGTAACAACCTGTTCATTGAAAATGCTCGGAATAATGTACTGCTCGTTTAATTCCCGTTCACTTACGACGGAGGCAATGGCACGGGCGGCGGCTAATTTCATCGGCTCGTTGATGTGGCGCGCCCGGCAATCGAGCGCTCCTCTGAATATCCCCGGAAACACCAGCACATTGTTGATCTGGTTAGGATAGTCGCTGCGCCCCGTTGCAAATACACGAACATACGGAATGGCTTCTTCGGGAGCAATTTCCGGTTGCGGATTAGCCATCGCAAAAACAATGCTGTTCGCCGCCATACGCTTTACATCCGAGGCATTCAGCAGATTGGCTCGCGACACGCCGATGAACACATCCGCGTCCCGAATAACCTCCTTTAATGTGCCTGGCTGTGACTCTACTTGAGGCTGGTCTGCCAGCCACTGCCACATCGGATGGGGATAAGTCCCACCTTGTATGATGGCTCCATCCCGGTCTACCGGAACAAGACGGCTTACTCCTGCGGCGAGCAGCATTTTGCATATCGACACGCCTGCAGCTCCTATACCGTTCACAACGACCCGAACATTTTCGATCCGCTTGCCAACTACTTTCAGTGCATTCAGCAGCCCGGCAATCACAACCACCGCCGTCCCATGCTGATCATCGTGGAAGACAGGAATATCTAATTCTTCTGCCAGGCGGGTTTCGATCTCGAAACAACGTGGAGAACTGATGTCCTCTAAATTAATTCCTCCGAAAATTGGGCTGATCGCCTTAATCGTACGAATGATTTCCTCCGTATCCTTCGTGTCCAGACAAATGGGGAATGCATCGACTCCCGCCAGCTGCTTGAACAGCATCGCTTTGCCTTCCATCACGGGTGCGGCCGCATGTGGGCCGATATCGCCAAGCCCAAGCACAGCGGTGCCATCGGTAACTACCGCGACGGTATTTCGCTTGATGGTCAGGGAGTACGCTTTTTTCGGATTTTCATGAATGGACGTACAGACCCGGGCCACTCCTGGCGTATATACCCGCGACAGATCATCCCGATTTTTAATCGGCAAATTGGGCTGGACTGATATTTTCCCTCCCAGGTGCGCGAGAAACGTGCGGTCAGAAACGTTAATGAGTTGAATGCCTGCTAACGACTTGAGTGATTCGATTAGCGATGCCTCTGCTATTTCAGCGACGTGAACAGTGATGTCACGAACAGACGAATCCTGTCCGGGACGAATAACATCAATGGAAGTAATGTCTCCCCCGGCACGGCTGATGGCTGATGCGACCTCACCAAAGTTTACTTTAGAGTGAACGAGTTCCAATCGAAGAATCAGACTATTAAAGGCCATGTACATCCGCTCCTATTCTATTCATAGCACATGTGCGGTCCAAGGACAGACACGTGTATTGAGGCATTATCCAGTTCCCTTGCTGTTACATGGTATCGCTTTCATAAAAGCGTTGGGAAGCTTTTGTCCATATTGTTACTTATGGTCATTTTGTTCACGCAGCAGCTCATACCGATTAACGGGTCGACCGACCCCGCCGTAATGCACAACAAGGCGCACGATCCCTCTTTTCTCCAGATAATCCAGGTATCTTCTTGCCGTTACACGGGCAATCCCTACTCCCTCCGCGGTATCTTCAGCAGACAGCTTGCTGCCATGCTGCTCCATGACCGCAAGCACCTGCTTCAGGGTAGCTGCATTCAAGCCCTTTGGCAGCTCATCGTAAGACAACGCCCATTCCTCATATACAGGAGCAGGCACTACCGCTGCCTTGACAGCTTCTCTATTTTGCATAATGAGGTCCAGCTCTTCCTGGGTTCCTACTTCTTCCGCCCATAATCCAGCCTGCTGTACCCGGTAACGCTCCAGTGTATGATGGATACGCTCTACCTTGAACGGCTTAATGATATAATCGAACGCTCCGTTTCGCATCATTTCGCGGATCGTTTCCGTATCCTTTGCAGCCGTCACGACAACTACGTCTACAGGCAATGCCATGGAACGGATACGCTGCAAAGTCGCTATCCCGTCGAGCGATGGCATGAACACGTCCAGAAAAATCAGATCAGGCTTTAGCTCCTCAATCAGCTCTAACCCGCGAAGCCCATTGGAAGCCAGACCTACGACCTTAAATCCGTCAACCTGTTCAATAAAAAGCCGATTCACCTCTTGTACCATCGGGTCATCCTCGACCAGCAGCACACGAAACAGTGTTTTAATCTGTTTGCTCATTGTCTCTCCCTCTCTCCTTCAACGGAAATAGAATCTCGATCGAAGTTCCCAAGCCAAGTGAAGATTCGCATGTCAGGCGGCCGTTCCCCTTGGTGACAATCCCGCTCAGTAAATGAAGCCCCACGCCGCGGCTCTCTCCGTCCTTGGTCGTGAATCCGCGTTCGAGCATTCGTATTTTCGTCGTTTCCGACATTCCACAGCCATTATCCTCGACTAATATGGACATATATTCGTCATCCTGCTGGATGCTGACATAAATTTCTTTGGAGCCGACTTCTGTATCCGCCAGCGCATCAAAGGCATTTTCGATCAAATTTCCGAGTAACAGCACAAAATCATGTCGGTCAATCAGCCGGGGAAATTGATTCATTCTGCTGTCAGGATCAATCCTAATATCAATGCCAAGCTCTTTACCACGGCTAATTTTACCCAATAGCAGACCTGCAACTCCGTCATCGTCGAAATGCCGTTGAAGGAAGCGTGTAATCTCCTCCTGTTGCTCGGTCACCTCAAACAGATAGCTCAAAGCCTCGTTCTGCTGCCCAAGCTGAAGCAAGCCGGCGACGGTATGCATTTTGTTCATATGCTCATGATTTTGTGCACGAAGCGCATGAACAAACTCTTTGACACCTGTGAGCTCCTCGGCCATTCTCGTCACCTCGGTCTTATCCTGAAATATGGAGATTGCCCCCATCGTGACTCCCTGTTCGCGAATGGGAATGCGGTTGCTCCAAATAATGGTTCCGCCAATTTTTAGCTCCTGGCTCAGAATCGCGACACCCGCATCCAGCACCTCCGGCAAACGGGTATCCGGGATGACCTCACGGATCGGCAAACCGACTACATCACGGTGTACGTGGAAGATTTGCTTGGCTCGTTCGTTGAAAATGGTAATCATGCAGTTGCGGTCAATGGCAATGACACCCTCATGCATCGCCTGAAAGGCCGCGCTTCGCTCGCGAAACATTCTCGCAATCTCCTGAGGCTCGAGGTTGAACATCTGAAGCTTAATATGACGGGCCAGCAATGCGGAGCCAATCACACCAAACATCAGCGACAGCAACGAAGTGATGAGAATGGATTGCTTCTCCTGACGGATAATCTCTGTCACGCCTGGCAGCAGGCCGCCCGCGACGACGACGCCCACCTGCTCTGAGGAAGCATTCATAATCGGCACAAAGGAACGCAGGCCAATGCCCGCTTCACTGCGCACTTTGGAGACATACGTATGTTCAGCAAATGCAGCATCATCATCCCGAGCCTCAAACGTTCCGCCGATTCGCTCCGATAGCGGATGAGACAACCGTTTGCGGTTCATATCGACCACGACGATATAAGCCGCATCGTTTAATATCCGAATTTTGTCCGCCATAGGTGCAATTACGGCAGAAGCATTCGGGTCGTTGATTCTATTCACTACGTCTGGCAGGTTCGCAACCGTCTGGGCCGTAATCGTAAGCCGCTGTTTGAGTTCTTCTTCCTTAAGCCGGGTGGCGCTGCCAAACAGAAAAAGACCGCCGATCAAAAGAGAAAAAAGAACGACCCCAAATGAAAGTATCATAATTTTCCAATATATGCGAAGTCTGTTCATCCTCTTCACCTTCCCTTTAAACCGTTTACCTTTGAATATCATTGTGGAATAATGGGTCTAAAATAGCAACAGATGGGAGGTTACTTTGTGAAAAGAGCTGCTGGATTTGGTGTTTTGCTCGTACTGGGTATCCTAACGGCTTATGTAATCGGTTTTCAAAAAAATTTTAACGATGAACTCCCTTATGATAATGAATTTACCGGTCTTAAAGATCGGATCGTGATCAAATTTAGTCATGTGGTAGCTGAAAACTCGCCCAAAGGGCTGGCCGCCGCTTATTTTGCACAGCGGGTTAAAGAAAAATCCAACGATCGAATTGAGATTCAAGTGTTCCCCAATGGAATGCGCTATTCAGAAGCCACGGAAGTGGCCGCACTTCAGCGAGGAGAAATCCAGATGATTGCTCCTTCCTTTTCCAATTTGAACGCGATTGACCCAGCCTGGATGGTGATGGACCTTCCATTTGCCTTTAAGGATCAGGCTGAAGTCGACCAGGCACTGAACGGAGAATTGGGCAAGCGGTTATCGCAAACGCTTGACCCTTATGGTATGAAAGGCGTCGCCTTCTGGTCCAATGGCTTTCGACAGATGACGAACAACGCCCGTCCAATTCGCAAACCCGCAGACTTTGCGGGCTTGAAATTCCGTATCCAGCCAAGCCAGGTGTTGGAACGTCAGTTTGAAACGCTTGGTGCATCGACCATTAGCACTCCTTTCAACGAAATATACCACAGTCTGGAGACGCGAACGGCGGACGGACAGGAGAACACGATATCCAATATTTTTACCAAACGGTTTTACCAAGTGCAACGCTATATGACCATTAGCAACCATAGCTATCTGGGGTATGCCGTCATATTTAACAAATCCTATTGGGATCGCCTCCCAAGTGACGCCAAGCTGGTGCTGCAAGAGGCCCTGGAGGAAACGACGCGTTGGAACAAGCTGAAAACCTATGAAAACGCCAATCGACTGAATCAGCTGCAACAGACCGGAGACATTAAAATTACCTATCTGTCCGACGATGAGCGCAAGCTTTGGAGGGAACGTCTGCGTGTGCTCTATCCGGAGTTCACACCCATCATCGGGTCCGATCTGATGGATATGATTCAGGGACCTTAAAGACCAAAAGGAACGTTATGACCGTATTCTTGTTTGCCAAGAACGCAGCTTTTACACTGGGGATACAAAAAAATAAAGCGTTTCCAAAAACAAAAAAAGAAAGCGAGAGCGTATCCCTATGAGACTGAGAATTAATTTGAAAAACTTGACGGTTCAGGTCGTTATCGCTATTGTTCTGGGCATTCTTCTGGGTCACTTTTTTCCTACAACAGGCGAAAAGCTCAAAGTGCTCGGAGACGCCTTTATCAAGCTCATTAAGATGGTCATCGCCCCCATTGTATTTTTTACGGTGGTGCACGGAATTGCCAGCATGGGAGACATGAAAAAGGTCGGTCGTATTGGCGGAAAGGCGCTTCTCTATTTTGAAATCGTTACCACAATTGCGCTAGCCATTGGTCTGCTCGTGGTTAACCTGATAAGACCGGGCGCCGGTATTGATGTGAGCAAGGCAACCGGAGATGTATCTCAATATGCTCAAAAAGCAGCGGAATCAAGTCACGGATTCGTTGATTTCATCGTCGGCATTATCCCTGAAAATGTAGTAAGCGCTATGGCAGGTGGAGAATTACTGCCTATCCTGTTCTTTGCCATCCTCTTCGGGCTGTCATTGACGGCCATGGGAGAGCAAGCCAAACCCGTCATTGTCCTGTTCGACAAGCTCTCTCACGCCTTCTTCGGTATCGTCAATATGATCATGAAATTATCGCCAATCGCCGCATTTGGTGCCATGTCCTACACCATTGGTAAATTCGGCATCGGGTCGTTGACCTCTCTTGGCAAGCTGATGGGCTCCGTTTACCTGACCATGGCCCTGTTTATAATCATTGTGCTCGGTCTGATTGCTCGCATGTACGGTTTCAGCATTTTCAAGTTTATCGCTTATATCAAAGAAGAAATATTGCTTGTACTCGGGACTTCCTCCTCCGAGTCGGCTCTGCCACGTATGATGGAAAAAATGGAGAAATACGGATGCTCCAAATCAGTGGTCGGTCTGGTCATTCCAACAGGCTATTCGTTTAACCTGGATGGTACGGCAATCTATTTGTCCATGGCTGCCATTTTCGTAGCCCAGGCCTCCGGCGTGGAGATGACCCTGTGGCAGCAGCTGACACTGCTGGGTATCCTTATGCTGACCTCGAAGGGAGCAGCAGGCGTTACAGGCTCCGGATTTATCACGCTGGCAGCCACACTCGCGGCGTTCCCTTCCATTCCGCTGGCGGGAATGGCGCTGCTGCTCGGAGTGGACCGCTTCATGTCAGAAGCACGCGCCATCACCAATCTGATTGGTAATGGAGTCGCTACCGTCATCGTCGCCAAATCGGAAAATGAGTTTCATCCGGGCAGACAGGCGGAGCTTGCTCCGGCACATGCTGAGCTTGAAAAATCCGGTCCTTTAAACAGCCCGGTTACTGAATCTGTATAGTAAGGCAATGCTTGATGATAGAGCCGGTTTACGGCTCTTTTTTACGTTCAACGGAACAAGGTTTTAACAGAAGAAAGGACAAAATGCTTTCCAGTATTCTTGATTTACACATTTGGCTCCCGTTTTGCAAACTCTTGTAACATACCTCTTATTTGTTCTACCAATAAAGCAGGTGCTTTCTTTGGTGAACCCGTGTCAAACGGAGGCTGAGGATCGTATTCCAAAATCAACTGGACTCCTTTACTCATATCTTCTCCCAATTCCCATGCTATTAGCTGGAGTGCCATATCAATACCAGAGGAGACACCGGCTGCTGTGACGATTTTGCCCTGACGAACCACTCTCTCATCTGTTGGAATGGTTCCAAGAGATTGGAGCAGGTCTAAGGAACCCCAATGACTGGTGGCTACGGTTCCATTTAACAAGCCTGCGGCGCTCAAAATCAGAGAGCCGTTACAAACCGATGTGGTCCATTTCGTAGTTTCATGTATTTGGCGAATCCAATTTAACGTTTCTTCGTCATTCATTGGAGTTTTATAATTTGGCGGACTGCAACCTGGAACAACAAGAATATCAGCTGAAGGTACTTCAGAAAAACTGTAATCGGCATGCAAATATCCCATATTTGAATCCAGTTTGATTAACCCTTTTTTCTTAGCGACAAACTTCACTTCACATTTCAGTGTAGCAGCAAATACATCGTATGGACCAATTGCATCTAATGCTGTGATTCCATCGAAAAGCATGATTGCGATTTTCATGATGATCTCTCCTTTGAAGTGGGATTTTATTCTTGCACACCTATACTAACATACATATACGGGGTATGGGTATATTAAATATTGCGAAAGCAGTATCTTAATTTCAAACGCCTCTTGTCACAAAAATTGATTGAGAAATGCCCATGTAAACCTTTAATAGTACATACCTGTAAAAAGGCGGCACTTAAAAAGGGCTACCCCCAGGGTAGTCCTTTTTAGCATCATAAAAGCTGACTCCATCATGCCTGCAAATCTGTTTATCGAGAGCCAGCTTAAGAGCTTTGCTTTCTCAACTGACCATAATATAAGTCGCTGTAAAAGCCTTTATGAGCCAGCAGTTCATCATGGGAGCCCTGCTCCTCCAGACGACCATCCTTCAAGACCAGAATCCGGTCAGCCTGACGAATGGTATTCAGTCTGTGAGCGATGACAAAGCTTGTTCGACCTTGCATAAGCCGCTCCAGTCCTTCTTGTATTTTCATCTCGGTAATGGTATCAATGCTGCTCGTTGCCTCGTCGAGGACAAGAATTGCAGGGTTCACCAAAATAGCGCGTGCGATAGCCAGCAGCTGTTTTTGCCCTTGACTGATACCGCTACCGTTGGCCTCCAATACCTTGTCGTACCCGTCCTTCATCCGCATGATAAAGGAATGAGCATTCGCCAGCCTGGATGCCTCCTCAACCTCCTCGTCCGTGGCATCCAGCCTGCCGAAACGGATATTGTCACGAATTGTTCCCTGGAACAGGAAGGAATCCTGTAGCACAAACGCCATATGGGAGCGCAGGCTTTCACGCTGTATGGTCGTAATGTCGCGTCCGTCCAGCGTAATCGTTCCCTTGTCGGGAGTGTAGAACCTGGAAATCAGTTGAATCAGCGTTGTTTTTCCAGCCCCGGTTGGACCGACCAGCGCGATCATTTCGCCAGGCTTGGCTTCAAAGGAAATACCCTCCAGCGTATCGCTCCCTGCATTATAGCCGAAGGAAACATCGGTAAATCGTACGGCTCCTTCTACATGCTTCAGAGCCACTGCACCTTGCTCGTCCTTGGACTCTTCATCCTCGTCCAATATCTCGAATACACGTTCAGCTCCGGCAATGGCAGACAACAGCGTGTTCCACTGGTTCGCCAAATCGTTCAGCGGTCTGGTGAACTGACGGGCATATTCTACGAATACGATAATCGTACCTATCGTAATGGAGCCGTGAATCGCCAAAATCCCGCCGATCCCCGCTACAATGGCAAAGCTGAGGTTGTTCAGTCCGTTCATCAGCTTGGGGATAAAGCCAGAAATGGTTTGTGCCCAGAAGCCCGACAGACGAATGCGGTCATTTCGCTCGCCAAAACCGTGGATGACTCTCTTTTCCTGTGAAAATGCTTTGATAATCTGCTGCCCGGACAGCGTTTCTTCAATATAACCATTCAGTTCGCCCAGGTTGTTCTGGCGTTCCTTATATAAAGGCCCGGTCCGGCGTGTAATCCAGCGCATCCCGGACGCCATGAGCGGGACTACGATAAAGGTCAGCAGTGTCATCAAAGGACTTAACCACAGCATGACTGCAAGAGTACCGACCAGCGTCAACATGCTCGAAAAAATTTGAATAGCCGAGCTGTTCAGCGTAGAGCTGACATTTTCGATATCATTGGTCAGCCGGCTCATGATTTCTCCCTGTTGGCGTTTGCCGTAAAAAGGAATCGGCAGCCGATGCAAATGCGAAAACAGATCAAAACGCATCCGGTATACGGTCTCTTGGGCGATTTCAATCATCCAGATATTTTGCAACCAGGAGGTCAGCGAGTTGAGCAGGTATACAGTCGCTAATCCAGTCAGAAAATAAATCCACGTGCGTCCACCCGGACCTTCGAGAAAATCATCCACCGCTACGCCGACCAAATACGGACCCAATAGAGCCAGCCCCGAGCTGAGCATGACCATAAACAGCACCAGCATCAGCTTGGCCTTGCGGCGGGCCAGATAAGCCCATATCCGACCCAGCGTACCGGACCAGTTCTTCGCCTTGGCCTTGCGGCGTCCTTCGGCGCCTGCCGGATTAAGCAGTACACCGGACGATGGTGTCGGCTGACGGAACGGATCAATAAGTTCCTTGAGCATGCGCCCCCTCCTTTCCGTATTGCGATTCATAGATGCGTCGATACAGTTCTGAGCTATTCATGAGATGCTCATGACTTCCGCTCGCGATTAGACGACCCTCATCCAGCAGTAAAATCTGATCCGCCGATGCGGTCGAGCTGATTTTCTGCGTAATGAGAAATGTCGTACAGGACAGGCCATCCAGCGCTTTCAGCAGCGCTGCTTCGGTTCGAACATCCAGCGCGCTCGTGCTGTCGTCGAGAATAAGTATCGTCGGACGGCGCACCAGTGCGCGGGCAATGGATAGCCGCTGCTTCTGACCACCGGACAGATTGACGCCACGCTGCCCAAGCAAGGTATCATAGCCTTGCGGCAGGCGTTCAATCGTATCATGAATTTGCGCCATCCGGGCGGCCTCCTGAATCTGCTCCAGGCTGGCATTCTCCAGCCCCCAAGCAATATTGTCGCGAATCGACCCGGTGAATAACAGCACCTCCTGCGGTACATAGCCAATGGCCTCACGCAGTATGGAAGCGTCCAGCTCACGCGTGTCCTTTCCGTCAAAGCGCACATGGCCGGCATCTTCTTCATACAGACGTGTAATCAGCTGCACAAGCGAGGACTTACCCGAGCCTGTAGCTCCCATAATCGCTATACGATCACCTGGCCCAGCCTTAAAAGTAATATCCTTCAGTACAGCCAAATCGCTGCCCGGATAATGGAAGCTCACCCGTTCCAATTCCACCTGTCCCTCAATTCGCGTGTTATGTGTTGGAGCAGACGAGCCCGCTCCATATTCATCATGTTGTGTTTCCAGCACCTCTCGAATCCGTCCCGTAGATGCGGTTGCCCGGGAAAACACGACCACGATGCCGGACAAGGCAGACAAGGCCCCAATCGTCCGCAAAGAATAATTGACGACTGCCACTACCTGTCCCACACTCGCATCGCCTGTGGAAATTTGACCTCTTCCGAACCAAAGCACCGCAATAATTCCCACATTCATCGTAAACAAAATGAACGGCATTGTCGTTTCTGTCCAGCGTAGAGCCGATACCGTTCCTTTCATCAGTTCTCCTCCATAATGGGCAAAACGCTCGATTTCATGCCGCATCCGCACAAACACCCGAATCAGCCGAATCCCGGTCAGATTCTCCTGAATCACCCCGTTCACATCATCCAGACGACGCTGAACGCCTTTAAACAAAGTGACCGTCCGACGCATCATCACCAGTACAAACACAAATAGCACCGGCGCCATGATCGCCAGCAGCAAACCAAGCCTGAAATGTACGACCAATGCCATCACAATACTGCCGATGACCACCAGCGGAACCCGTGTCATAAACCGCAGGCTCATAAACACCGTATCCTGTACTTGCGTAACATCCCCCGTCAAACGTGTAATCAGCGATGAGGTGGCAAAACGCTTAAACACCGGATAGGAAAAGGACTGGACCTTGCGGTACAGCGTTTCCCGTAAATCATAGCCAAAGCCCTGACTTGCATGTGAAGCAAAAAAGGAGCTGGCAATACCCGCCATAAAGGCGATAACGGCACTTCCTACCAGCACACCGCCCCATAACCAGACAATGGACAAATCCTGCTGCCGGATACCCTCATCAATGATTTTGGAGATCAAATATGGCTGCGATAACTCCACCGTCAGTTCCAGCAGCATCATCACGAGTGCTGCGATGGCTGGAACCCGATATTTTTTTAGAAAAGAAAACATCATCCCCACAAGCATTCCTCCAATTGCCAGACAGCCGTCCTTCCAGATCAGCATCTAATCGTCATATGAATTAAACCTGCCGTAAAACCATCTAACGCACATTATACAGCACTATATTGTATTATACCCCTCTGAACGACTTCGTTTAACCAGCAAATTCGAGACTTCGCTTGCAGCCATCACAGATATGTAAAAAAACAGCAGTACGAATAAACCTCCATTGGCGTTGGAGGTTATATGAAAGAAAGCGTTCCAGTCACGGCACACTCACCGGACAGAAACGCTTTTTGATTAGTTCGACAGTTCTGCCGGATAATGCTCCAGCCAGTGCTTTAAGTCCTTGCTGTAGATGACCCGCTTGGGGTCTTCACCGACCAGGCGAAGCCGCTCCAGCAGGAATTTGATTTCATCGGGGCTTGCCTTGATTCCCTCCTGCTCCAGCATATACTGAACTGCACTTCTGCCCGAATGCTTGCCGAGCACGAACGAATGATCAGTGCCCAGCTCGATCGGATCAAGGGCCTGATAGGCGGAACGCTCCTTCAACAGACCATTGATATGTATGCCGGATTCATGAGCGAATACCATATCTCCCACAATTGGCTTGCCCTCGGGAATGACTCGGTTGGAGGCTTTGGACACCAGTGCAGCCAGCGGGTTCAGCAGCTCGGGGCGAACGCTGCAGGTTCCCTTATATAAGTCCCTCCACGACATCACTACCTCCTCCAGCGCCGTATTGCCAGCCCTTTCCCCAAGGCCCGAAACGGTGGTACTGGCCCAGACAGCTCCTGCCTGCAAAGCTGCCAGGGTATTGGCAAGCGCCACACCATAATCGTTATGGCAGTGGATCTCAAGCTCCACATCCTGCGGGACACGCGATACAAACCTGCCTATGCGGGCCGCTATGGCATCGGGATGGTGAACGGACAGCGTATCGGCATATCTGAACCGCCGGATACCATCCCTGTAGAGCTGATTCGCCAGCTGCTCCAGGAACAGGTCATCTGCCCTTGAAGCATCCTCAAAGCCTACGGAGACAGTCAATCCTTTACACAGACCGTAATCGACAGACTTGCGGATCAGCTCTGTCACCTGCACAGGAGTCATACCCAGCTTGGCCTTCATCTGCACCGCCGATACGGGAACCGAAATATGGGCCCAGTCGACACCCGTCGATTCCGCTGCATCAATATCCGAGAACACTGCGCGATTCCAGGTCATTAGCTTCATCTGAAGTCCAAGAGCGGCAATCCTGGCAATAGACCTGCACTCTGCCTCCCCCATGGCCGGAATGCCGATCTCAGCCTGCTCCACCCCCGCCAGATCCAGCATGATGGCAATTTCTGCTTTCTCCTTCGCCGAAAAGGCAACGCCCGGAGCCTGTTCTCCGTCACGAAGCGTCGTATCACAAATGTGCAACCGATTCATCTGTATCCCCTCCTCTTCCGCAGCACGGACAACGCGGATTGCGCCTGACGGCTATGCTGCAGCTGCTCATATCCAGCACATTCATACGGTGCATGCGGTCAGTGAACAGATTGCCCGCATCTGTAATCCATTTGACTGCTTCCAGTGCAGCCATGCAGCCAATCAAGCCGGAGGTGGCTCCCAAAACCGGGAATCCCAGAGGCTCCCAAGGCTGCCCTCCTTCCGGGTAGAGACATTCCAGGCATGCCGTTCTGCCGGGAACAATGGTCATCAGCGATACTTCATAGCCGTACATGGCGGCTTCTATCATCGGTCTGTCATATCGAACACACAGCCTGTTCAGCGTATATCTTTCGGGAAAGTCATATCGCGCATCAATCACGAGATCTGCCGCTTCTACCCATGGTCCGGAGAATTTCTCCGTGATTCTGTGGGCGTGGCCCTCAAGCTCGGTCTCCGGATTAATACGATGTAAATGCTGCAATGCTGTC
>NZ_ASSB01000296.1:0-8827 GCF_000520755.1 Paenibacillus sp. 1-18 | reverse complement strand
AGTCGCTGGAGTCGCCGGGGCTGGAGTGGTCGGCGTTGGATCAGTCGGCGTTGGATCGGCTGGCGTTGGATCGGCTGGCGTCGGATCAGCTGTCTTTACTTGCACCGATGCCGGACTGCTTTCTCCAGTTCCATTCTTGGCTACCAATGTGTACGTGTAGGTCGTGGACTCCTTCAAGCCTGTATCCGTATAGGTCAGGTCGCTTCCCGTGTACACCACTTGTCCATCTCTTTGCAACTCGTAACTTTGTGCGTAGTCCACCGCATCCCAGCTAAGCTTAATGCTCGTTGCAGTGGCTGTGCCTGTTAGATTCGTCGGAGTCGCTGGCGCTGAAGTAGTCGGTGTCGGATCAGTTGGCGTCGGATCGGCTGTCTTTACTTGCACCGATGCAGGACTGCTTTCTCCGGTTCCGTTCTTGGCTACCAATGTGTACGTGTAGGTCGTTGCTGCCGTCAACCCTGTACTATCGGTAAATTTGGATTCGCTTCCGCTGTAGATACTAACACCGTCACGCTGCAACTCATAAGTCGTAGCCCCAGCAACATCATCCCAATCCAGCGTAATAGACGAGTTTGTAGCGGTGGTTACGATGTTTGCCAGAGTTGGCAATACCGATTTATTCGTTTTGTCTATTATTTTAGCCTCATTGGTCTCCCCGTTACTATTCCGGGCAATAAGCGTGTACGTATAATCGGTAAATGGAGACAACCCTGTATCTGTAAAAGTAGAATCCGCTCCTTGGTAAATGATTGAATTATTTCGCTTAAGTACATAGGTTTCTGCATTTGCAATTTTATCCCAGGTTAGTACCATTTTCTGATCTGTTTTTTCTGTTATCTGCAAGTTAAAGAGCGGAGCAGCAAAACCTGTAGCAACTCCATTATTTCTCTTGGTAACATCATAAACAATTCCCGTTGTCAACGAATCTGGGTTCCATGCCCCAATTAAACCAGCTTCATCTCCACTGAGAGATCGGTTCATATCAGACTGAATATCTTCAGCAGTCCGGGCATAGTTCCAGATACGCACTTCCGCTAACTTACCCGCGAATTTATACTTTGAGTCGTGCCCCCATCCGGATATGACGGCCATTGGAGTAACCGATTTAGATTCAGTCTGTTGCGTGAGAAATAAACTAATGGATTGTTTCTCTCCGTTGATGTAAAGCTCATTTGTATCAGCCGTTGGAACACCATTCGTAAAGACTGCTGCTACATGAACCCATTTGTTCTTCAACTCAGCAGAAGGAATTCCTAAGACACTTCCATCAGCTTGATTAAATCCAAAGTATCCATTGGCAAAATAAAGATTATAGATGTACCAACCAAACGGCTTGACAAAATTCGTCCCATTCCAATACGTCCAGAACTCTACGGTAGTCTTGGCTCCCGGTGTCGTATTAACAGGAAGATTGATTATTTTGATTGTGTCATCTGACCCATCAGTAGTAATGAAGTTTATAGGTTCCACAGCATTTGCAGCACGTACCAAACTTGTTGGAATAAAAATAGGCAGTATGATCCCCAAAAGCATAATTAAGGCTAAAAAAGCGTTTGTTATTTTATTGCATTTCATATTTTCCTTCCCCTGTTCCGTCTAGCATTTTCTGCAAAAACAACTCGTCGTTTATCATAAAAGTTGATGGTCGCTTGCAGTCAAGCATGTTTCAATCCCCTGACGTTTCAGTTCCCCGATGAGAGGGGATGAGAGGGGGAAACGGTCCCGCCGAAACCATAAGACCGTTTTTTATGTTGCATATTTTAAACAAATAAAAGAATTGTTTTGCATCCAACTCTTTCAAAAAGATAAAGCCCTCCATCACCCTTTCGTATCTCAACCTAGAGAAGCATTATCGAACTGCCAAAAACCCTGATAGATTGAAACAATTTCACACAGAAATTCCCTCTCTCTTCCCGTTTTGCAAATATTAATTTCAGATATTCCTTCTGAACGCAAAATTCGACAAAATAATCTCTTTATCATTATCGGATAAGAAATCTTTTATTTTAATGATGAAATTACCTTTTTATTTCGTCCTATCGTATCCACATAATATCCTCTACACCAGAATTGATTTTTCCGCCTTTGATATTGGTGCAGTTGGCAGACCGGCTCTCATCTCATTAGGTTCAAAGGATGACTACTCATGTCTAATGCTTTCCGGAACCCCCAGCTTTTCAAATACAAAAAAGAAGCTGGCTCGAAAGCCAACTTCTTTAGATGATCATTTCTTCTTTGTGTTCGTGTAAATGGTTCCGCTGTTAGATACCACGCCTGCCTTGTTTCTTGCAGTAATAGAAATCTTTATCCCAGGTTAGTACCATTTTTTGGTCTCTTTTTCTGTGATCTTTAAGCTTAAGGGGGAAAGAGTAGCTTCAAAACCTGCAACAACTCCATTATTTCTCTTGGTAGCATCATAAACAATTCCCGTTGTCAACAAATCTGGGTTCCATGCCCCAATTAAACCAGCTTCATCTCTACTGAGAGATCGGTTCATACCAGACTGAATATCTCCAGCAGTCCTGGGATAATTCCAGATACGCACCTCCGCTAACTTACCCGCGAATTTATAGCTTAGTATGATGGATTCCAGCATTTTTGTAAGCGCTCTTCAAATAGGTCATCCGTGAATGTCGCCTCCTTCGCTTATAACATACAAAATACCCCATGCCTTGGTCATTCGGCAAGAGGTATTTGTGTTTGCTTAGCTTCGGTCGGAGGGTTTCGATTGTTTCGTCTTTCTCATATATTCATCGTATCGGTCGTCCAGTTCGCGTGCCATACTGCGGTATTTGCGGGTCTCCTCGACAATGGGATCAATATGCGTTTGAATCCGCACCTCATATTTAGGACTGAGCCGCTCCCGTTTTTTGGCCTCATTCTCACGAATTTCGCCTTCTGTCAGCAATTCACTAAGCTCGCGCTCCAAATCTTCGGATTGGCCCATCATCCTTCCTCCTTCAACGATAAGCGATATAGGTGTATTATAACCCGGTTGCATCTGCTTCTTTCAGCACTTGAATAAGTTGGGAATGAATAGCTGTATTCGTAGCTGCAATATGTCGCACGCTCAAATCATAAGGTCTGCCCAGCGTATCTGTGATCATTCCGCCCGATTCCTGTACCAGCAAAGCTCCCGCTGCTACATCCCAGGCATTCAAACCGATTTCGCAATAGGCTGACAGCCGTCCCGACGCCACATAAGCCAGATGCAGGGCTGCCGATCCGAGCGCCCGAATGCCACGTACCTGCGGCGTAAGAACCTGCGCAATTTTCATATTCAGCGGTTGTGCAAACGCACGATCTGGTGGGAAGCCAATGCATACCAGACTATCTCCCAGTGTTTCCTCTCTCGATGCCTGCATCCGATTGCCATGTACATAGGCGCCCTTTCCTTTTTCCGCCACAAACATCTCATCACGGGACGGATCATAAATGACGCCGACAATCACCTCTCCACGGTGGGCCAAGGCAATAGACACGCTGTAGAATGGCAGACTGTGCACAAAATTAGTGGTGCCGTCTACCGGATCAATAATCCATAAATATTCCTCTTCACGGGCAGCCTCTAATGCGCGAGCTGAAGCTTCAGCTCCTGGCTCCACGCCCTCTTCACCCAAAATGGCATGATCGGGAAAATGGGTAAGAATCAGCCTGCGGATCATCTGCTCCGCACCTTTATCCACCTCGGTCACCAGATCCGCAGGAGAGTGCTTGGTGTTCAATTGTTCAACCGTTCCTAGTCTGCTCTTAATCCATTCTCCGGCTTTGGATGCCGCGTTAATAGCGACGGCGGTATAGCTTTTTCTTGATACGATATAGGGAACCTTTTCGTTTTCATGTTCGTTCAACGTGTTCACTCTACTTTCTATATCATTGTTACGTGGTTTACGAGCTGCCATACAGCACAGTCTCTTAACCATCTCTGTTAAAATACAACCTTGCTAGTTTACACAATCTAGTATACACAATATATTCCATAAAGTTTCTCTATTTGGGAGGATTATCCGCATAATCCTACTCATTAAGGCGTAATTTCCACGGATGCTCCATTCAGTACTTTAATCCCGTCACCCTCCTGAAGGCGCAATTGATCCATCAATCCAAACAACGCTTCATCCTTACGCTTGGCTTCAAGCATGACGTCTATCCGATCCGTATATCCGGCAATATGGCGCAAAAAGGTAAGCAACGGCTCAACCTCAACACCGTCCGCATGACTTCGGGGATCTTTTTCGCTTTTGGGACTGGATGCATGGACTTTGGGCGGCAATGGGTGATCAGGAAAAGCCCCCGTTTGGGCCCATCCCCCTTTCCAGGTAGACAAAATGTCGGGCCATAGCTCCCAGGGCTTCTCGCCCTCGTTATTCACCCATTGATGATGAATGTCGAGAACCATCGGCAGCCCTGTCAGCTTGCAGGCTTCCAGCGTTTCCACAGCATTGAAGGTCTTATCATCGTTTTCCAATGTCAACCGCTCTTTTAACGAAACCTCCAACGCACCGACCTGCTCTACAAAACGCTGACCCGAGGTCACCTTATCTCCGTATGCCCCACCGATATGAATGTTGTTCTTGGCATTTGCACCGAGTCCCATCGCCTCCAGCATTGCTTTATGATATTGAAGATCGTTAATCGAGCTTTGCAGCACTTCGGGACGAGGGGTACTCAGCACCGTAAAATGATCCGGGTGAAATGACACTCTCATTCCATTCGCCTTGGCATAGTTCCCCACCTCTGCAAAATCAGGTGCAAGCGCCTGAAATGGGTCCCAATCCCGCAAATCCTGATGGGTTGCCAGCGGAATCAGCTTGGATGAGAACCGATAGACCTCAATATCATTCGCCCTATTATGACGCAGCAGCCTCAAGGTATTATGAAGATTTTCGGCTGCAATCCGCTCCAGCTTACGGATCGCGGCCTCCCGGTCTTCAATCTTGTTAAAGCTGGCCAGCGTCATAGTTTTAGAGGGTGATGCATTTTGTACGTTGACCGACATGGCTACATAGCCGAACCTTACTATCATAGGATGTCCTTCCTTTCAGCAGATCTCAGTACAGGCAAAGCCGTTTTTGATTAGTGGCCTAAAGCCTTTTTCTACTGATCATACCCGGAAAAGCACCTGCTGATTCGGTGTCGCCACACATATTACAATAAGAACACAGCTTTAGGATTGCTGCTGCGCTCCAAAAAACATTTCATCCGCCAAGGCGGTCTGAATTCTCGATTCCTCTTCATTCAGCTTGCGAATAAGGATCATTTCAACCTCGGTTACTTCGTCACCCTGAAAATTGATTTCAGCGATACAGCCCACAATCTGCACGATGGCTACTGCCACGTTGGCCACGCTGTAAGCGATGACCTTCTGGCCTGTCGGAAATACGCGCAGACCGGATTTAACCATTTTACCGCGTCCGTATTCCAGCAGTTCGTACAATTCCTGTTCGCTCTTGAACTTACACACTGAGTTAAATTCGGTTTGAAAGCCCATGTTTAGCCCCACCTTTCCTTACATATGAACAAAAAGGAGAGTGCTCAGCTCCCCTTGGTTCGTTTTATGAGTTCTCGTAGTGAAGTGCCGACCTGCGTTCATAACGCTCCAGTGCGAGTGCAATCATGCGGTCCAGCAGACTCTGATAGGATACTCCGGTTTCTCTCCACAGCAATGGATACATGCTGAACGGTGTAAAGCCCGGCATGGTGTTCACTTCATTGATCAAAATATGTCCATCCGAGCGTCTGACGAAGAAATCGGCACGGGAAATCCCGCAGCCTTCCAGCGCGCGGAATGCTTGTAATGCGGCCTCACGAATACGATCTGCCACTTCCTCGTCCAACGGTGCCGGAATAAGCATTTCCGATTGGCCGTCTGTATATTTGGCAGCATAATCGTAGTAATCGCTGGACGATACAATTTCACCTGGTACGGAAGCAATCGGCTCGTCGTTGCCAAGCACGCTGACCTCAATCTCACGGGCATCCACGTACTCCTCCACAATCACCTTCAGATCAAATTGCAAAGCCAGTTCTACAGATTTCTCCAGCTCTTCCCGGTTATTGGCTTTGGAAATACCAACACTTGACCCCAGATTCGCCGGTTTGACAAAGCACGGGTAGCCAAGCTCAGTTTCAATGCTGCGTACCAGATCATGGCTGGTTTGTGCCCACTGTGTACTATTAAAATAACAGTATTTCACCTGCGGCAAGCCTGCATGCTCAAACAGCTTCTTCATGACGCCTTTGTCCATCCCTGCGGCAGAAGCCAGCACTCCTGCGCCGACATAAGGCATATCCGCCATTTCGAACAGGCCCTGAATCGTTCCATCCTCGCCAAAGGTGCCGTGCAGCAATGGAAACAGCACATCCAACGTCTGCTCTCCGTACAGCTTGCCGAACAGTGTATCTAAGGCCGCTTTGGTTCCCCCCTCAACACGTTCCAACTTCAATTGCTCCAATGAAGCCAAAGGTGAGCTTAGCAGCGGCCCTCTGCGCCAATCGCCAGCCTTTGTAATATAAAAAGGAATAATCTCGTATTTCTCATAATCAAACGCATTCATTACCGCATACGCCGTTTGCAGCGAAACCTCATGTTCACCTGATTTGCCACCGTACACCAGCCCTACGGTTAATTTTTGTTTTCCCATGCTATCCTCCGCTTTCCTGCTTACGTCATTGTGCCTGATTTGCATCACTGTACCTGTTATTCATCATCTCTTTTAAAAATAGTCGGCGATATGATAAAAGCGGTATACCGTGCTATCCGTCCACGCATACGAATTTTTGTAGTCCCAATAACGATGTCTGGAGCTTACCGTATGCGCATTGACAAGCGGCATGCCGCCCGCATCAAAGGCCGTTACGATCGTGCTGTGCTGAAAGGTTCCGTCACCGTCCCAATCGTAAAAAATGACGTCTCCCAGCGTAAGCTGCTCCGGACGGCTCACCTGTTCAGCGGTCAAGCCCCATGAGCTGGAGTCCAAATACCGCTCCAGACTGTTGGAAACCGCCCAACTGTAGCTCCACAACTCACGTCCGGCGACCCTCCCTTTGTACCACCAGCCCGATTCTCTTTTACCAGTATAGTGGATCGGTGCGCCCCCTGCAAAGAGGCATTGCGAGATATAATTGGTGCAATCCACATCAAAACCTTCAAACTCCGGGTTGAAGCTATCCCACCACTGATCCGCATAGGCCGCCGCTTCTTCGCGGCGATATCGACTGGGGCGTGCCGATGAGCCAAAGCCCAGCACACCGCGATTCAGCAGCGGCAGATTCCCTCCTTGGTTAAATGGCGCCTCTTCAAAAGGAACCTCTCCCCCCGCAGGCTTCCTTTCTGCCGGATCACGCTCGATTCTCGTCACCTGCCAGGCCTCTCCCTCGCGCGTGAACGTCAATCGCTCCCGTTCAATGCGATCCTCCCGGTGGGTCATCCCGCCCTTCTCATAAAAGAGCCGGACATGCAGTTGTACGTCTATTACGGCCTCATCTGGAGTATCCTGCACAATCCGCAACGGCTTGGCGCGTGTCTCGCTGCGCAGGGGAACAGCATCCCGTTCGTTATACCACTGCTCCAATCTGGCCGCCCGCGCCGCTCGTTCCATCCGCTGGCCCACCTCCAGATATTCATCCGGCTGTGGTACCCCATTCACCTCACTGCGATTGTATTGATTCACGTAAGCAAAAAGAGCCTGTTTCCATTCCCGCTCCCCCATCCCAATCCCTCCATATTCGTCCTGCCACCCTTTTCCGCGGATAGCCGGGATGATATATAACTGCCTTCTTCCCTCTCTGCCCTGATATGCTCTCTATCTATAAGTATGAATCTCTAAAGCTTGGTATGAACATCGAAACACCAGGAAGCCGAACGTTTTATTTTCCAATCTGCGCCGCATAATTTAGGTCAAAAAAACTTTACGGAACCGCCTGAAAACGGTATACTTAATCCAAAAGCAATCATTTTGAAATCAAGTTTCATCTAATGAAACGATTTTCATTCATCTCAACCTTTAACACGCAATGAATCACTGAAGATGAAATTGAGAACGCAACCAATTTAAACCAACCATGCAAGACATCGAAAAAACGACATTCCTATTCACCCCAAGCATTCACTTCAAGGAGGTAATACCTATGTCAGGAAAAGATCAATTCTCCATTGCCCGCAGTCTCGAAGTCAACGGCAAGCCTTATCGCTATTACAGTCTCAAGGCATTGGAGGAACAAGGAAAAAGCGGTGTTGCCAAGCTGCCTTTCTCCATTAAAGTGCTGCTGGAAGCCGCGGTTCGCCAATTTGACGGACGCGCGATTACAGAGGAGCATGTACAGCAGCTGACAGGCTGGGCTGAGGATCGTGACACCAACAAGGAAATTCCATTCATCCCGGCACGCATCGTGCTTCAGGATTTTACGGGTGTTCCGGTAGTTGTCGATTTGGCAGCCATGCGTGATACCGTGAAAAAAGCGGGCGGTGATCCAAAACAAATCAACCCGCTCGTCCCGGTGGATCTCGTCATCGACCACTCGGTTATGGTTGATGCTTTTGGTACCAGAGACGCGCTGGACTACAATATTAATGTAGAATTTGAGCGTAACGAGGAGCGGTACCGTTTTCTGCGCTGGGCGCAAACGGCATTCAACAACTTCCGCGCTGTACCGCCATCCACAGGGATTGTCCATCAGGTCAATCTGGAGTATCTCGCATCCGTAGCCGCCACCAAATCCATTGACGGCGAAACGGTCGTTTTCCCGGATTCCCTCGTGGGAACAGACTCCCATACCACGATGATTAACGGACTTGGCGTTGTAGGCTGGGGCGTCGGCGGTATCG
>NZ_ASSB01000295.1:0-511 GCF_000520755.1 Paenibacillus sp. 1-18 | reverse complement strand
TTAACTTTGGCAACTAACATGATAATATTCCAGAAAAGATTACATGTGTCTAACATTTATAGGTATACGCAATTAAGTTGTTTTTTTTGTGGAAAAATGTAAAAAAAGAAAGGTGGTTTCTGTGGCAGCACTACTGAGTGGTAAGAACATTTTGATTATGGGCGTGGCTAATAACAGGAGTATTGCTTGGGGGACAGCCCAATCTTTAGCTGCTGAAGGAGCAAGACTCATTTTTACTTACGAAAATGAGAGGGTTGCAGATCGGGTGCTAAAGCTCGTTGACACGATTCCGGGGTCCATTGTCTGTCCCTGTAATGTACAAAGCGATGAAGAATTGGATACACTGGCGGATTTTCTAAAGGAGAAAGTAGGCGTCCTGCATGGTTATTTTCACAGTGTTGCCTATGCTAAGGCTGAGGATTTGGATGGCTTGTTCGTCGACACTTCTCGCGAGGGATTCGCCATTGCTCAAGAAATCAGTGCCTACTCTCTGGCTGCTGTTTCCCGACGG
>NZ_ASSB01000294.1:0-4368 GCF_000520755.1 Paenibacillus sp. 1-18 | reverse complement strand
TCAGTTTTCAAAGATCAAACATTTCTTTTTCGCTGCATTTTCAGCAGCTATAAGATCATATCATGTTCTTTTCAAAAATGCAAGGGTTATTTTTTCTTTTTCTCAAGATCATTTTGACCCAAGCTTTTTTTTGAAATTGCTGTTTTGTTGTCAGCTAGAATAATATATCATTTTTAGCCAGATAAATCAACTTGTAAATATTCCCTCTTACTAGAGAGCTAATTTATTCAACCATTTCCCCAGCCTTATTTGGCTGGAGTTATACTTTAACACGCCTAGTTTATAAAGTCTATATGAATTTAGTTCCAATTATAAGATCTCGCACGCCACTCAAGAACGTCTATCATGTATATTCTTTTTCAGTTGGGTGCTCTAATTATAAACTAAAATTTCGACGTAGCGGTTCTTACTATTTGCTACATCTTATTCCCCATTGACTCTAATAAGCAAGGTCTCGTGAGCTTGAGCCTCATTCTCATCGCCAGCATTACATTTTTTCATTTTTCTCTCTGTATTTTAAAAACTTGATACAATCCTGATTGTAGGCTTGTTCCTCATTCGCCTTGGCATGAAGGCTGAGTTAAGAACTTTGCTATCCGGCGTTGATGGCTTTTTTATTATCCATGTTGTTCAAATGCCCCTTAATTTAGATTTTAGAGGACATGAAGCAAGGCGGGTCCTAGAGACTCCGCCTTATATATCTATATATTTTTAGAGTCGGCAAATTTCATGGGCACATTGGCCATACGAAGGACAGCAGCACATGGCACGCAATACCTTGAGATCATGAATAACGATTTTCCCATCTCTTGTATCCAGAGTGCCCTGCTCCTTCAACGAACTCAGCATCCGGTTCACACTCTCCCGTGTCGCTCCAATCATCTCACCCAGTTCGGAGTGACTCAGCTTCATATTCAGTAAAATGCCATCCTTCACTGCTACGCCGCATGTGTTGCTCGCACGAATCAGTGTAGACGCGAGCGCTCCTGTTTTACCATACAACAGCAAATCCCGAAAACGCGATTGCGTAATTCGTTGTTTCATCGCCATCCATTGAATAAACTGCAGTGCCATTTCTCCATTTTTAGACAGGAGCGATTCCAAATCCTTAACAAGCACGACGCCTAACTCACACACACCGGCTGTTTCCGCAGTGCAGCTATACTCTTCCCCATCTATCCCACTGAATTCCCCGATCAGATCGCCCTGATGCTGAATAGTCAGAATCAATTCTTTACCGTCTTCTGTCGACTTACGAAGTTTTACATGGCCCGAATGGATATAATAAAGCTGCTCCGCATCCTCGCCCTCTCGGAAAAGCATAACGCCTGCCTTTACCTTTTTCCAAGACATAATTTCTTTCAGCAGTTCAAAATGCTCCTCCGTCAAAAAAAGCTGAATCCCCGTGCGTTCCGCCTCGTCCCCAAACCGTTTCATACAAGTGGCTTGCATATTAGCGTCCTCCTCGTGTTTACCTTATATCTATATCATAAAGGCATAATACATGGGTTGTTATCGGGAGAACACCTGATTTTATACCTTTCTACTCCCTGATTTGTTGTGATATATGTCACTTTCCAGGCAGGCTAATGCCCCATTTACCGGCTTTCCTCTTACTCATTCCCCCAGCCTTATGAAAAGTCAGTGTTTCCTGCGCCTATAGATCAGGGGGTTCCCTGACTTACTTTTGCAACTGTCGGAACTACAATGAATTAGAGCTAGTTTTGTTAAGAAAAAGGATGTGTCTTCTATGCTACAAATAACGGATGAAATGCGAAAAGAACTAAACCAGTTAAGGGGTCGCGTCTATGGGGATCTCACTGCTCTTGCATACATGTCCAAGTCAGGAGGTGGTAAATTACATTGGTATTATGCCTCTGGCAGCAGAAGCAATCGTTATCGCCTTATTTCTTTTAAAGTGGGGCATGGCATTGCTGGACTGGCTGTTCGTCAGGGACGTACCGTGACCGTGAGTGCTTTGCTGCCTGGCAGCATACGCCTACGCCAGGAATGTGCGCTGATGCTGGCAGAGCAGCTTTATTCTGCTGTGGCTATTCCCTTTTCCAGCACGGGTGATTTACCGAACGGTGTGCTGCTTCTTGGTAACCGTGATGTTAGAACATTCACTGATTCCAACGTGGTCGAGGCCACTCAAGTCGCTCAGCGGCTTGGTCAGCTATGTGCTCACGCCCTTACTCCGTAAGATTCATTATAATTTTATAGAGTGACAATAGATATTTGCTAAAAATGGCTATACCAACTGTCTATATTGATTGAAATCCCTAAAATTTGCTATGATTATGACAAAACGCACGGTTTTTTTACCGTTCGAGGGGATGACAAATTGATTCGTATACTTGTAGTGGATGATCATGTTGTCGTACGTTCCGGCCTCATGGCCTTATTGGACGGCAAAAACGGCATTAAGGTGGTAGGAGATGCTGCAGACGGTGATGAGGCGATCCGCAAGGCGGTGGAGCTGCAACCTAATGTGGTGCTCATGGATTTTAGTATGCCACCTGGCAAAGATGGCCTAACAGCAACCACTGAATTAAAAAAACGATTGCCTGATACTGAAGTTCTTATCCTAACGATGCATGATGATGAGGAATACCTATTCCGGGCAATTCAGGCCGGGGCATCCGGATACATTTTAAAAAGCGCACCTCATGAGGAATTACTCGCTGCCATTCAGTCTGTGGCCGAAGGCAGCGCCTATCTGTACCCAAATGCGACCAAACGACTGATGAGTGAGTATCTGGACAAGATCAAACAGGAAGGCATTGCCGGACCCTATGAGTCCCTTTCCGAGCGTGAAAAGGAAATTCTATCATGGATAGCAAAAGGATATGCCAACAAGGAAATTGCCGAGCACCTGGTGATTAGCGTCAAAACCGTAGAGTCTCATAAAAGTAACCTTATGGAGAAGCTTAACCTGAAAACACGGCCCGAACTGGTCAAATTTGCACTTAAAAAGGGGCTGCTGCACTATGAATGAACCTTCTAATCCTTTACTGCAACATGTGTTTGATGAGTCGGCTGATGAGCTACTAGATGATTTGGAAGCTTATATTCCAGAGTCCCCTTTTCTCGATGAACTGCGTAACTCACTTCACCAGCTATCCAACCTGAAGCTTGCACTAGATACTTCCTCTATCGTTGCCTTAACTGATCATCGGGGCATTATTCAATACGTGAACGACAAATTTTGTGAGATTTCGCAGTACAGTCGTGAAGAACTGATCGGTCGGGATCATCGCCTAATTAATTCAGGCTATCATACTCCAGCATTCATGAAAAACTTGTGGATCACGATACGTTCAGGCCAGGTATGGCAAGGAGAAATACGCAATCGTGCTAAAGATAACAGCTATTATTGGGTGAATACCACGATCGTTCCGTTTATGGACGAGGAAGGTAAGCCCTATCAGTATTTAGCGATCCGTAATGAGGTTACCAAACTGAAAAAAGTCGAGGCGGAGCTTCAGACGATGATGACGCAAGTAATGCAAATTCAAGAGGAAGAACGCAAGCGTTTTTCAAGAGAACTGCATGACGGGATCGGACAAAGCCTGTTTTCTCTAATTATTCAACTGGATAGCCAGCTTGCTGAACAACCTACCCCTGTTCTCGAAAATCTGCGTTCACAGGTAACCGACATCATTAAAGACGTCCGAGGACTGGCATGGGAACTACGTCCCTCAGTTTTGGATGATTTAGGTGTCGTACCAGCCATAAGAACCTATATTGAAAACTTTTGTTCGCATTACGGCATCGAGGTCCATTTTCAATGTAACCTACGTAAACGCCTTGATATTGGCAAGGAAATAGCTATTTATCGGATTGTACAAGAAGCATTAACGAATGTAGCCAAGTACGCAGACGTAGCAGAAGCACATGTCGACGTAGAAGATCAGGGTGAAATCATACAAGTGAACATTTGGGATGAGGGAATCGGATTCTCTAAAGAATCCCAAGGAGAGGGCGTTGGATTATTTAGCATGGAAGAACGGGCTAGAGGGGTAGGAGGATATATGAGCATGACCTCCGCGCCAAACCTGGGAACTTCCATCCAGCTTACCATTCCCGTGTAAAATTGGCCGTCGGATCGGTAATCGGTGTATATCAACAAACTTATTTGTGAGGTATACACCGAAATAGCCAGGGCCTCAAAATTCATCATATTGTTATTTAGAAAAGAGTATAAAAAAAGAGAGAGCACTGTCCCCAGACAGGCTCTCTTTATTTATAAGGTGTCACCACTGAGGCAACAAGAATCCGCTATAGCAAAAAGCGGGTGATGGGAATCGAACCCACGCTACCAGCTTGGAAGGCTGGAGTTCTACCATTGAACTACACCCGCAAATC